>NZ_JAMPJZ010000027.1:0-63316 GCF_039961835.1 Trichocoleus sp. ST-U1 | reverse complement strand
GCTTATCAAAAATAAATATAAGAAGTTCTTACCTTCCTATAGTAACTAACCTTATTAATCGAACCTAGGTAACAGTCAAGCCGCCTAGAATGAAAAAATCAGCGAAGACAGGAAAAGAATGTAGAGGAAGATTTTTTCTAAGTTTGGTATATAAAGATACCGTTATTAAAATCCTTGCTATAACGGGTTAAAACTAGCCCCTGAAGCTTAACAATCCCCGCTCAACGGTAACTTAATCGTAAAGGTTGTACCCACTCCGACTTCACTTTCTACGGTGATTTTGCCTTTGTGTAAGTCTACAAAGTTTTTAATAATCGCTAATCCTAAGCCAGTTCCAGGAATATTGCCAACATTAGAAGCTCTATGGAAGGTTTCAAACAATCGTTGCCGATCTTGTGGAGGAATGCCAATTCCTCGATCTTTAATTTGGAAGATGGCTTCCCCATTGTGGCAGCTAAGTTCGCATTTTATAATACCCCCCCCTGGGGTATATTTGATAGCATTTGAGAGTAAATTGCTGAGGATGTGGCGCAGCAGTTTTTCATCAATGCAAGCTGCGAGACATTCTCCCTGACTTGAGAAAATTAGGGAATGGCGATCGCCCGCTGTTAGTTGCATTTCTGCTACAAGGTCTTGGCAGAATGTTTCTAGCTCTATCGTGGCAGGGTTAAACTCTGTCTTGCCAGCTTCATTTTTGCCAATAAGCAACACTTCATCTAACATCCCGTCCATCCGTTGAACAGCAGTTTTAATTCGATGCAGATGAATCCTTTTCTTCTCTTCTGTCCATTTAAAGCCGTAATTTTCAAGCAATCCAGCCGAAAACAAAATAGTCGATAACGGGGTACGAAATTCGTGAGAAGTCATAGAAACAAAACGGGATTTTAGTTCGTGCAGTTCCTTTTCTTTTTCCAAAGCATTGCGAATTTCTTCTTCTGCTCGCTTGCGCTGCATGAATAATCCCAATTCAGTTGAAGCGGAAATCAGTTCGATGAGTCGTTCGTCTTGTTCGCAAGATTCAAACATATAAAACACAAGGACAGCCAAAACAGTATCATCAGCAATAATTGGAATTCCTAAAGCGGCTTTTAATCCAATTTTCATTGCCAAATTTACCCTGAAATAAACTTGATGCGACTCACCGGAAACATCTCGTTGCCACTCTGGTTGTTTTGAGACCCAGACACGACCGGGTAACCCAATCCCTGGTGCAAAGGTCAAGTTCTCGCCTCCTTGCCGGAATTCCTCTAGACAAGTGGCACGGCTATACCAACCTCGACTGCATTCGAGAACGCTGTTGTCGGATTGTGGAATCCAGGCTTCCCCAAAATCCCAGCCAGTGGCTTCACACACTTTCTGGAGTGCTACGAATAGCGCTGAGTGAAAGTCTGGAGACTCAAAAATAGCTTGGGTCATGGTTTGCAGAAAATAAACCTCCTCCTCCGTTCGCTTGCGATCGCTAATATCCTCTGCAATTCCGGCAATTCGATAGACTTGCCCTGTCTCGTCCCGAACTGGAAAGGAGCGATCGCGTATCCAGCGAATCGTCCCATCCGGGCGGATAATCCGATATTCGTAGTCGTCCACTTCTTGCTGGCGTTTTTCAAGCCCATCTATCACCGACTGCCGATCTTCTGGATAAATAGAATCCAGCCAAGATTCAGGCTGCTGATAAAGGCTTTCGCAAGTTTGCCCCCATACCTGCTCGTAAGGGGGACTGATATAGAGCATTTGTTTCTCATCGGGAGTCGTCATCCAGAAAACTTGCGGAATATTTTTCGCTAATTGGCGGAAACGCTCTTCCGATTCCCGTAGCGCTGCTTCTATCTGCTTGCGTTCGGTAATGTCTTGAATGGTGGCAGTGCTAAATTGAGGGGCACCGCTGGGACTGCGAATCAAAGAAACGGTCAAGTAGCCCCAAGCCACATGACCATCCTTGCAGATATAGCGCTTTTCCAAATGGTAAGAATCCTGCTTTCCAGCCATTAACTCTTGGTAAAGTTCCCGGTCTTGCATGGCGTCATCTGGATGCGCCAACTCACTGAAAAGCATCCCTTGTAGTTCTTGTTCGCTATAACCTAAAATTTCCCGAAACTTGGGATTACTTGCCAAAAGCCGCCCCTCTAAAGTGGTCAGGACGACACCCATCGCTTCTCTTTCAAAAATTGTTCGGAATCGCTCTTCACTTTCCCTCAGAGCTTCTTCAGATTGTTTGCGTTCGGTAATGTCCCGATCTATACCGCGATAGCCACAAAATTTCCCAGAGCTATCAAAAACTGGGACGCCACTGGTTTCTAGAACAACTCGATGACCGTTTTTGTGGATGTTGATATTTTCTAGGCAAGAGAATGGTATTGCTTGGGCAGCAATTGGCCCAAAAGTGTTCGCAATCCGGAAGGCTTCTTCCGGCGGCATTAAGTCAAAGGGCGTTTTCCCCAAAACTTCTTCAGGTTCGTAACCTAAGATGTCGCGCACTTTGGGACTTGTGTAAATGTAAACAGCATTCTCATCTACCTCCCATACCCAATCGCTGGTAGTTTCCAGCAAATTGCGGAACCGTTCCTCGCTTTTTTTCAATGCCTCCTCTGCCAGTTTGCGTAGCGTGACGTGCCGGAGGCTTTCGCTGATATCCCGAATAATACTTAATAAAACTCTTTGATTGTCAATTACCCAGCTTTGGGAACTGACTTCCACTGGAAAAGTGCTGCCATCTTTGCGGCGGTGAGTGGTAGTAAATAAGATGCCTCGCTGTTCTGCTTGCTCCAGTTGTTGAGCGATCGCTGTATGAGTTGGAGGATCTCGCAAGTCCTGAATGTTTAAGGCAACAATCTCTTCGCGTTCGTAACCGTATGTCTGAATTGCCGCCTGATTCGCTTCGATAATTTGCCCTTGATTCCCAATAAACAAAACAACGTCACGGGCATGTTCCGATAGCAATTGATAATGCTTTAAGGTTTCTTGAGCGAGCTTGCGTTCGGCAATCTCTGCTTGGAGTGCCTGGACAACATCTTCTAGCTCAACGGTACGCTCTTGGACTCGGATTTCTAACGCCTCATTTGCTTGCCGTAAGGCTGTTTCTGCCTGCTTGCATAACATCGTCTGCCGCTGCCTTTCGCTGATATCTGCGGTACTGCCGTAGTAATAGAGAACGCCATCCTCTATGGCAGGTCTGGCTGTAATTTCAAACCAGCGATCGCCTCTATGAAGAGTGTGAAAAAGATAAACAACCTGATAGGGTTCCCCTTTGGTAATTGCTTCCCAAGCTATCCGAATTGCTTCTTGGGATTCATGCCCTAAATCGACTCGATCGTCCCAAACTTGATAATTCTCAAAAAATGCCTGTGTAGAAATGCCGCTGAGTTCGGTTAGGATCTCGCTGGCATGGATAAACTGGGTGGTTGCAGGGCAGAACTTCCAGACAAAACTGGGCAGCATATTAAAAATTTGATTAATCTCGCCAGCACTTCGCTGAAGTAACGCTTCAGCGGCTTTGCAGTCTGTGATATCTTGCAATTCCCCCAAAATCCGAATAACTCTTTGTTTTTGCTCATCCCATTGCGATCGCGCATAATTTCGTAACCATCGAACTTCACCGCTACGGGTCACGATCCGGTGTTCGCTAATCTCAGAGTGACCAGAAACTAGGTTGAGAAAATTTTGCTGAACTTTTAACCAGTCGTCGGGATGAATAAGCCGCCGCCAGCCATCAAGAGTGATAATTTCCGCGAACGTGTAACCGCTCACTCGCAAAAAGGTCTCTGACACCCATTCGGTTGTCATTTGACCGTCAGGGGCAACTGTTAGGCAATAGGTATCAGAGGTCAGTTCTGAGATAACGCGATATTGTTCCTTACTGTCGAACAGTGCTTGCTCTGTTTGCCTACGGCTGGTAATGTCTTCAACGGTACCTTCGTAGTAAAGTAGCTTGCCACTGCGATCGCGCACAGCACGGGCATTAGAAGAAATCCAAATGCAACTGCCGTCGGGGCGATTAACCTGAGATTCAAATCCCGTTACGGCATCAGTTTTTTGGAGTAATTGGTACAACTCCAAATTGCTTGCGTGCCAATGAAGATTGCCAATAAGTTCATTTGGTGAGTTGTAGCCATAAATGCGTGCCAGCGCTGGATTCGCATTCATATAGCGTCCATCATCCGTAACTTGATAAATTCCCTCAACGGTGTTCTCAAAGATACGGCGATAATTATGCTCGGATTGTTGCAATTGTAAGCCAGCACGAATTAGAACATACAACAACCCGCTAATAGATAGAATAAATCTCCACTCTTTCAGCATCTCTAACTGGATTAAAAACGCTAAATTCTTGCTCAGTAAATTAAGTATTTCATTCCCAGAAACAATATAAATAATGCTAATTAATATATAAATAGATACAATTCTGCGAACTAGATTTTCTGTAGAGGTAAGCTGATTTTTCATGACTACCAAATATAGTTATGGAATATTCAAAGCCCACCTTCTCAAAGTCAAACTTTAAACCAACCTTAACCAATGGATTAGCAAAATTCTTTTTTAAGCTATTTTACATAAATCAATGTGTCGGTAATCCAGATCACTAAACATCTTAACAAGTATATATCTTTAGATAGGTGTAAAACTTAAACCGATAAGCTAAAGCTACTGTTCATCGTCGGAGTGATAACAGCATCAGGCAAGGGCACAAATACCCTGTCCATACATCCTGGTTGCCTTAAAATCTGTTCACGCAACTATCTTTACGCAACTACCGTTACGATTATTCCCAAAGCCGACGCCTAGGTTGTCCATTCAGACGCTGGTGAGAATCTCGCAAAAGCGCTGGAATGTCTAAATGTTGAGGGCATTGGGGCAGACAGTCACCACAGTCAGTGCAGCGATCGCCTTTCATCCCCGGAAACCAGTGACCGGCATTTTCAAACATTCGGTAGCGGTATTGACCATACGCTGTCATGTCATAGGCAACCGCTAAATTACGCAGGCGCAATATTTCTGGAATATTGATGTTTTCTGGGCAGGGCAAACAAGCGTAGCATTGACTACATAAATCTGGAGAAATTACTCCTAAATGAGCTTGTAAGCGGTCGAAAACTTCAATTTCCTCCGGTTTCAGCGGTTCATCGCGCTCAGCAACCGCCAAACATTCCGTCAATTCGCTGGGGTTCGCTGGGCCAACACTGAGCGTGGTAATGCGGCGATCGCTCAACAGAAACCGATAATTTAGTTCTAGGGGTGAAAAGGGATGGCACAGATGTTGAAGCGTTTCCGGTGGCGTGTAGAGTAGCCCCCCCTTATCCGCTGGTGAAATAATAAAAATTCCCATATCCTTTTGGTTGGCTAACTCAACCGCCGGGGCATGGCGCTGGAAAAAGTAATAATAATGCAGGTTGACGAATTCAAATAAATTGGTGTTAATCGCCGCTAGAATCACATCCAGCGGCCCGTGGGTGGAGAAGCCAACGTGACGAACTCTGCCATCTGCCACGGCTTCCTGCACCGCCTGCATACAGCCTCCATCCACTTGCACCCAGTTTAAATGTTCCCAGGTGTTAAGGCCATGAATCGCCAGACAATCCACAAAATCAGTCTGTAAGTTCAAGAGCGACTCATCAATCCACCGACGCATCGTATCGGCGTCACTGCTTGGGGGAAGTTTGGTAGTGATATAAAGCTGTTCTCGCGACTGGGGCAATCCTGCGGCTAAAGCGGCACCGAGATATTCTTCGCTTTTGCCGTAACCCCTCGCGGTTTCTAAGTGATTAATTCCACAAGCAACGGCTTGATGCACCGTCTGGTAGGCATCTTCAAAGGAAGCCAGACAGCGCATCGTCCCGCAAGAAAACACTGAAAGCGGTAAATTTGTTTTTCCAAACCGCCGATAACGCATAAAAAGTAAAAAGAAAGAGCAAGAGAAAGCCGCGATCGCCCAAGTAAAAAGTTCATTTTCTTGCTTTTGGCTTTTGCCTTTTTACGTTTGCCCTTGGTGTGCTATGATTCCGTGCTGGAGCCTCCTCGCTGGATCAAATCTTCCGGTCGAAGCTTCGATACAAAATCACGGAAGGCTCGGCGTTCTGCCTCATCGGCATCGCGATCGACAGGGATAGAAGCATCAGCAATGACTTCTTCCATTACCCAAATGGGGCTGCCAGTGCGGATGGCGATCGCGATCGCATCACTAGGCCGAGCATCAATCTCCTTTTTTACCTCACCCTGCCGGACACTCAAGATCGCATAAAAGGTATTGTCCTGAAGCGAGTGAATAATGATCCGCTCTAAGGTCATATTCCAAACGTCCAGGATATTCACCAGGAGGTCATGAGTCAGGGGACGGGGAGGGGTTTGTTTTTCCAAAGCGCTGATAATTGCCTTTGCCTGATCTTGCCCAATATAAATTGGCAAGGCTCGTCGCTCCGAGGCATCTTTGAGCAACACAATCGGGCTGCGCGTCACGGCATCTAATGCAATTCCAGCGACTTTCATTTCAATCATCAGCTTGGCCTCTAGAACACGGTAGGCGTCGGGGGGGATAAAGCAAAGCTATAAACTGGTACTGGAGGTAGTGGGGTTTAACAAACACGCTTGCGGTTCTAATCACCTTACCAAGCGAAGGTACAACCAGCTATGAAGACTTGGTTAAGTTGGGATCAACAAAGCTGTATCTCCCAGTATGCCTCAGTCTTAGAACGATTCGCTGGAGATTTTACTAAAAAATATAGACCGATTGCCTTCATCCCTTCGCTGGTTGTTCGCTATCAGTTATCAGTAGGTCGAAATCCGATTAATTACATCTAATAGCAAGTTGTTTTTCGGTTTTTTCACTGAATCATGAGCGACGATCGTTTGCCAATGACCGTTATTTACCTAATTTCACTTAAAAACAGTGTTTACCGGATTAATTCAAGCTCTAGGAACTATTAATTCTCTGGGAGAAGACCGTTTTGGGCTTTCCTGCGTGGGAGATACTTGTCAGCTGATACTGTCAGATTTAGCGATTGGCGATAGTGTGGCGGTGGATGGCGTTTGTCTGACGGTAGAGGAAATTTCGCCTCAAGGCTTTGTGGCAACCGCTTCTCCGGAAACTCTTAGTCGCACCACCTTAGGACAGCGAGAACAAGCCGCCGCCTACGTGAATTTAGAAACCTCTCTCCGGGTTGGCAGCAAGCTAGGAGGACATTTTGTGACAGGGCACATAGACGGAATAGGCTGTCTGCAAGAGTCGGTACAAACTGCTACTTCCTGGGAAATGCGCTTTGAAATACCGGCAGCAGAGGATGGGGAGCAGCGCCAGATTGCTCGGTACATCATTCCCAAAGGCAGTATTGCGGTCAATGGTGTGAGTCTGACGGTGGCAGATTGCGACCCTGATGGAAGTTGGTTTACGGTAGCGGTGATTCCTCATACTTATGCCGAGACAAACCTACCTTATTTACAGACTGGCAGTTTGGTGAATTTGGAAGGAGATATTCTGGGCAAGTACGTGGAAAAATTTCTGCGTTATCCAGCACGAACATCTGAGCAGAATCCACCCGCTACGATCGGGATGGATGGAATTACACCCGCTTTCTTGGTAGAACACGGGTATTCTTAGAAATCAAAATTCAAAAAGATGAATTTTTAATTCTTAGCTACCTGGTTGCGGGGTTAACGGAGCCGATGACGTTGCTGGAGCTGCGGGAGCAGAATGGGCGGTTTGCAAAGCTTTAATCATTTGCGCCAGACCATATTCCAAGTAGGCATCTGAGTCCACCGCCATCCAGCCTTCTTGCGTTAGCTGGCGGATTTCAAAGTGAAGGTGGGGACCTGTAGAATTGCCGGTACTACCAACCCGCCCAATCACGGTTCCTTGTTCGATCTGTTGACCGGGTTGAACCAAAATTTCCGACAGGTGAGCATAGAGAGTTTCTTGGGTTTCGTTGTGTTTGAGGACAACAGCTTGACCATAGCCGCCCATCCAGTCAGCGATCGCAACCTTCCCCGCAAAAGCTGCCAGAACGGGTGTACCCAGAGGTGCCCCTAAGTCAGTACCTGCATGGAACCGGCGAGTGCCGGAAATTGGATGCGTCCGCCAACCGAAAAGCGAGGTAATTGGCGCAGGAATCGCCAGTGGGAAAATTAAACTGGTATTGCCGTTAGCCAAGCCCCGGAAAATGGTGGGAATCGGGGCTTTGTATTCGGGCACATTGAATGGAATAGAGCTTTGGCTGCTGCCAACGTTATTAGAAGCGATCGCCGTCGATCGAGTAACGGCAGAGGAACCCAAAGACCTAGATCGACGACGGTTAATTGAGCGAATGCCTTGAGGGCGATCGCTTCTTGGGCTAATTGCGACAGGACTTGCAGAGGCAACCAAGATTTGCTGACGGATCTCCCGTTCTGGCTGGTTTACCGCCAAACGGGCGCGGCTGACTCTACGATTCGCCAAGCCAGAGGTCCGTAATGCTTCCGGTACGTCTGTGTCACTTGCGTACTCCCTACGGCTTCTGGTCGGGTAGGTTAATCTAGCAGTTTCCCTTAGACGGTTGGTGTTCCTAGAAGGGATCCGTGCAACACCACAGCTTCCACCAGATAAACCTTGCCCGCTCTGCAAGACTCTTTGACATCCTGTTGACCGTTCCGACAGCACAACGGCAGGTGGTTCATCGTAAGAACGAATCGGCTCCTTGCCTCGACTCGTTGCACCAACACTATAGTCAGTCGGATCGATATAACTATTGTTGTAATCGCTGGAACTTATCCCGCTCTTTTCAGCTTTGCTCGGTCTAAGCTTGGGAGGCTTTACATAAGAAATCGTGTTTGGCTCCACCAACCTGGGAGGAGAAAGCTTTGCTTTTCTTGGAACAGCGACCGAAGTCTCTGGTGCTGATACTGGAAGCGAGCGACGACGGACAACTGCGGGTTCTGGAGCAGAACGGCGACGGCGACGGACAGATGTTGTCTCTAACGCACGCTGACGAGCCAATTGGCGACGACGGACACCCGATGAAGCGTTCTCTGCTGCTGGAGCCGAGCGACGGCGTACAACATTTGGCTCTGGTTCTGGCGCTGAAACTGAACGGCGACGAACAACCGTCGGCTCAGTTCTTCGCGGGGAGTGGGTCTCCATTTTTACAGTAGGCGGTGCCTCTTGAGTGGTAGGCGTGCCTATTGTATCTACGCTTGGATCGCTTTGTGCCCAAACTAAGCCGCTGCTGAGGACACCGATACCTCCAATCCAACTAAGTCCCTGCACCAGGGGACGGCGGCAAAACAGACCAAACTGAGTACAACTAGGGTGGTTTCGCTGGCTCATTTCCGAATCACTCCTCATCTCACTCACTCTATAGGGTCATACTGGTTAGTGTTTTTGGTGTAAAGACATGGTTATTGTCGTTTACCCCATCTATTTTCACTCCCAGAGCTTGTGGAAAATTACCCATCATAGCCAAGACTGATTGTACCGGGCTTGAGGCAGATTTCCTCGGCAGCTGCTAAAGAGTTCAAGCGGACTTGAAGTTCGCCGGTGGATGCGACACCCACAATGACTCCAGAGCGTCCGTCTACGATGACAGAACGCCCCCTGCAACTGAGAAGCTCTACGTAAGCGGGAAGTAGGGCGTCTATTCCTTCTAGGGAAACGTGTCGATATCCGGATAAAATACCCTGCAAAGTTATTGCCGCTAATCTTTCCAAGGCGTTAGCGAACCGTGCGTGTAAGGCATTCGCTTCGATTGGCTGCTGCTGCAAAAAGGATTCCAGATTGATGCCAGTTTCCGGGACTGGATTCGCCCAGTTAATTCCCACACCCACAACGGCTTTGGTAATCCGTCCTTGTTGCACTCTAGTTTCGGTGAGAATGCCCCCTAATTTGCGTTTGCACAAGATTAGGTCATTTGGCCATTTAATCAACGCTGGGATGCCGTAACTCCGCAATGTGGTAGCAATTCCCCAAGCGCTGCATAGGGTCAAATGGGCGCTATTGGTTGCGACTAAATCGGGAGCGAGCGCGATAGATAGGTAAAGTCCGCCTGTACTGGATTGCCACTGGCGTCCCCACTGACCCCGCCCAGCGGTTTGCTGAAGGGCAATGACAACGGTTCCCGGTGTTGCTCCTCGATCGAGCAGTTCCCAAAGGGTTTGATTTGTGGAAGGTAAAGTCTCAAAGATATGGAAAGAAAGCGGTAGAGAAACATCCCCTAAAAAGGCTTCCAGACAATGCCGATCGAATGCCACGGTTGCTAACAAATTGATTCGTAGCATAAGTTAGCATAATGTCACCGATATTTCAGGAGTTCCGAATGGCGATGCTTTCCCGCACCAATTTGAACCTGGGCGCAGGAGAATCACAAACTTCTATAAATACCTGGCACTGGCGGACTTGGGAAGGATTGCCCTATCTAACTTGTAGCTTGCTAGAACGCTGGTCTCACGGATTTTTTACTCAACAATTTTCGCCCCGTTCTCCGGCTGAATTAGTCAGCGTTTTACAGCCGGATGCTAGGGTTTATCGAGTGAAACAGGTGCATGGCAATACGGTGATGACGCCCTCAGGGATCGAAGCGGCAACCAGTGAAGGCCAAGAGGGGGACTCACTACCCCCCGCTGATGGGATTGTCAGCGAGCAGGTTCAGCAGGCAGTGTGGGTGTGCAGTGCCGATTGCACGCCGGTTTTAATCGCCGACCCCCACACGGGACAGGTGGCAGCGATTCATGCGGGTTGGCGCGGGACTGCTACTAGAATTGTCCCCCAAGCGATCGCCCGTTTCCTAGCTTCCGGCAGTCAACTCCAAAATCTGCTGATTGCGATGGGTCCCGCGATCGCGGGTGATGTCTATCAGGTGTCTGTAAATGTGGCATCTGAAGTCGGAGCCAGCATCTTACCAGATAAAGATCCGCAGCAAGATACAGAATCCATTCTTGATGCCTTGCAACAGTTACCACATTCACCGTTATTAGACGATTCGCAACCAGGACGGGTGCGACTGGATGTGCGGCGAGTCAATCAGCTGCAACTAGAACAACTGGGAATTTCTAGCGAACAGATCGCGATCGCGCCTCACTGCACCTACCAGGAACCAGACCGTTTCTTCTCTTACCGGCGGGACAAGCTCAAAAAAGTCCAGTGGTCGGGAATTGTAAGTAAATAAGCTGTTTTATTGTTTAGAAAGGGGGCGCACGTTGAACGTGCGCCCCCTTTGTTGTTTGTGGATATACGTGCCAAAAAAATCGCCTCCAAGTCATGGACTGGAGGCGATCGCTATACGATTTGTCTAACTCAAACTAGAACACCTTGTTGTTGGTCTATTTTCCTGCTTTCAGGAGCATGAGCTAAACCTTTGTCTTCAAACAGATAGCGCGCTATCTGTTTGAGTTGTGACTATTGTTGAGTAGCAGGGGCTGTTGTATCGCTGGATGGGGCAGCATTTAAGCCTTCTGTACCACCTGTGGTTGGAGTAGTAGTCGATGTGCTGGCGTCATCGTCATCGCCATCATCATCGCCATCATCATCGCCCTCGTCATCGGCTTCAGGAGTCGATGTGTTCGCATCATCGTCATCGCCATCGTCATCACCATCATCATCGCCATCGTCATCACCATTGTCATTGGTGTTGGTGTTGGTGTTGTCGTTAGTGTTGGTGTTGGTGTTGGTGTTGGTGTTGGTGTTGGTGTTGGTATTGTCGTTGGTGTTGGTGTTGGTGTTGTCGTTAGTGTTGGTATTGGTGTTGGTGTTGGTGTTGGTGTTGGTGTTGGTGTTGTCGTTGGTTTCAGCGCCAGCGTCACCTTCCACGTTAGTAACCTGCTCGGTTGAAACCTGACGCAGACCGACCAACCCAAAACCTAGACGGCTTTCTGGTCCCACTGACTGATAGGCTGCGACTGCCCGACCTTTCTTCTGTTTGTAGGTACCGAGAGCCAGACCTCGGCTATTTTGGCGCACAACCAGCAATCTTTGCTTGCCACGACCTTTCTCCACAAAGACTCCAACAGGGCCACTAGACGTGGAAGCAACGTTGTAGACCTTATTAGAACTTTGGACGAAGGAATTAGACAGAGAAATCAGATTGAAGGTTGTGCTGTTGTAAATGGTGATAAGCGATCCGCCGTTCCCCTCGGCGCTAGTGCTGGTACCGCTGCCGCCGCCGCTACCACCTGTACTACCAGTGCTGGTGCCGCCGCCTGTGCTACCACCTGTGCTGCCGCCTGTGCTGCCGCCTGTGCTGCCGCCGAAGCTACCACCGCCGCTGGTGCCGCCGCTGCTACCTGTACCTATGCTGCCACCACCGAAGCTGCCGCTAGAGTTGTTGATGACGGTGTTAAAGTTACCATCATTTTGGAAGATGAGGTTGTAGCTCAAGCTTGTTTTAGAACCAAAGCCTGTGTTTTGGCCTGTAGCTGCACCTGCACCTGTCGAGTAGGAGCTGCTGCTGCTCTGGTAAGAGGTATTGTTCGTAGCAACATCGTATCCACTTGTTCCACCCAATTGGCTGGCAACTGCACCAACAGTGAATTGGGTACGACCTTGACTTTCACCTTTGAGTTTGAAGGCGTTCGATCCTTCTTGCCCAAATTCAAACTGGGTTTTGCTGTTATCGCTTAGATAGCCAACCGTGGTGTTGCCATTTATCGAGGTGATGCCATTCCCTTCGCCTGTAACTTTGAACTTGATGGCAGAATTGCTAAAAGCGCTGGGATTTGTCAGCTCAAGCTTAGTGGTGCCACCGAGTTTAATGTCTGTGCCAACTCCGGTGCCCTCAATCTTGAATTTTTCGCCTTCAATTTTGAATTTGGTTTGAGCATTATTGCTGCTGAAGGCTACCTTGTTAGTGCTGCTAAAGGTTTGTGCGTCGCCGGTGCCGGTGCCACTAGCGGTTGTAATTTGACTACTTGTTTGTGAGTCGTCGCTATCGGTTGTAGTTGCGGTGTCAGTATCGCAACCGCAGGGAGTTTGAGTACCAGATTGCGTGCCGGTTGCGGTCGTAGTTCCGCTGGTTGTGCCGGTGCCGGTTGCGGTTGTGGTGCCACCTGTTGTGGTGCCACCTGTTGTGGTGCCGCCTGTTGTGGTGCCGCCTGTTGTACTAGGTTGATCGGAAAAAGTGCTGCTTAAGGTGCCGAATCCTTGACCTTCTAGCTCAAATTTTGTCTTTTGCCCCAAGCTAGTAGATGGAGGAAGAGGAACAGAGCTGCCGCCATTGAACTTCAGGGATGTCGGCAAACCAATATTGCCCGCAGTGAGTTTACCTTCAAAATTACCAACTTCTAAAACCCCAGATTTGGCAGTGTAGTTAGCCTGAGACTGAGTAGATAGTTTGACGTTTGTAACGGGCAGGAAAACCAGCGGAGCCGAACCTGTCTCCTTAGGAGCAATCAGCGAACCGCCCAAAAAGGCGCTGCTGGCAAAGGAATTCAGAGTAAAGTCTAGTTTCGTGGGGATGTTCGAGAAGGGAACAGCTGCGCCACCAGAAGTGAAGGCTAGACCGGATAGGGTACCGACTAAGCTACCTTTGTCATCTTTTCCAGGACGACCAACGTTGCCAGCACCGACGTCTTTGAAGTCTGCTGCCTGGGGTACGAAGCGAGCAGAGCTGGTGTTACCGGAAGTTGTTTGCAGTTGCAGTGTGGTGACAGCAGCGTCAAACAAAACCGGGCTACTTGCACCAGCAGTAGTCCCAGAAGTCGTCTGTGACTGTAAAGGTGAAAAGAAGGCTGCTTGTCCTCCTAACAGACCGCCTGTGATCGAGATCGACTGGGATTGAGTGCTTGTAGCGGAAGTCGTAGTAGGGGCAGGCGCACTCGTCGTAGTTGTCTGTGCGTGAGCCGTGGGAGCTAGAGCGATCGCCAAGCCTCCAGCGATACCGAAACAAACAGCATACTTAGTTGATTTCGCAATCATGTTAGGACTCCATCAGTGAGTATAAGAGGACAGGGTGAATAGCAGAATCTAGCTCAATTCGATAGTCAACAGGGGATCATAAGTTTCTTCAGCATTCATCCTGAGCAAGCTCAGAACTACAAGTATTAGAAGAGAGTAATAACAGCATCCTGATTGAATAAGCATTAGGGCAAGTGTGACTAGCATTAAGTAGAACTAGGTCATACTTGCTTGGCTTTGCTTGTGCCCGTGTTTGGATAAATGACTGTTTGGTTTCTCAACGAGTTCCCAGTTTTTTGCAAAGTTTTTGTAAAGTTATTTACCCGTTTTATATACGTAAATACACTTAAAAAATTGTTCTATTTTCGGCTGTTGCGAGGTTTGCGTTGAAATTACTTACGAAGTTATTTCTAATGTTTTTAGAAAATTATCAGGGAGATCCTTGAATGAATCTCCCTGACAAAGCGATCGCTACTTTTCAGCCCACTTTTAGAAAGTAAAAGTGGTTCGGATGGCACCGATTGTGATTGTGTCGTTGTCCTGGTTGTGAAGCGGATTAAATAATACGATCACCCCTGGCGTGACCGTAATATTGTCAGAAACCCGGAAGCGGTAGAAAGCTTCTACGTGAGTTGTACTTCCTGGCTGACCGCCTTCATCTCCAAAGCCACCCTCACTAATAAAATCAGGGTAGTTTCTTCCAATTGGCAGGTCACTACTGGTAATTTTGGGCGGCTGACCGACATAAATACCGCCGAGGTTGCCTTCACCAAGCAGATCGGGGAAATTGAGGTAAGCCATCCAATTGAATGTCTCTACATTTCCTGATATTCCTTGCGGGTCAGAAGTCGTGTAGCCGCCCCAACCGCCAATTGTAATGTTGGGCGTTGCTCGGAATTCTAAACTGGCACCAAAAGCATTCGTATTAATCGGTCCTCTGCCTGCCGGAGTCGGTAAGAGAACCAAATCATCGCCAACGCCAGTCCCCAATCTTCCAAACGGAGAGTAGGAGTTGACGTATTGCAGAGCAATATCAAGCGTATTCAGCGGCGATACGACTAACTGCAAGCCAGCTGCGGTTTCTCCATCTTGTCCACCGCCGATACCCCCACGAAAAGCATCTGCGGGTCTGCTGGCAGAGTAGACGCCTTGTAAACTGATCCGTGGATTGACTTGCCAGTCAAAGCCTAAGCCTCCACGTCCCCCGGTATTAATAATTGGGTTGCGTTGAGCAAAGCGGGAAAGCGGCCCTTGACCGGCACTTTCTACGCGGTTTGCTCCCCGGAAAACGTTCACTGGGTTAACTCCTTCCGGACCGATGATGAAGGCAAAGTTATTACCAATTAACTGACGATAAGTTAGGTCGCTCAGTACAATGTCGTTCCCGGTGTCTCCTTCATATCCCAAGAAGACCATGTCGTTATTGAGCAAACGAGGTCCCGAATTTCCAGAACCCGCTTGCAATCCAGTCAGCAGCAGGCTGCGAGGACTGAACTGGGTGAACAAACTTAACTGGACGTTGCTAATGACGTTGGGATTTGTATTCTGGTCTTCTAATTGGTTCCCAGTTGATTTTCGGTTCAGGAACAACTCAAATTCATTCTCATTCCGTCCCTGAACGCCGACAACTGCCTGTCCAAATAGCTTCGTCGTGGTTGAGAACTGATGGCTTTCCAAGAAGGCGGTACGACCTTCCAGGTTATCTACCCGCGTCCGCAGGGTCGCCAGTTCCGGTCCAAACTCATCAACGAGTCGTCGCAGGGTTTCTAAATCCGCTTCGGTAGCTGCATCAGCCGAACTAGCGGCAATTAATTTCTCAATTTGCTGAAGACAGGCATTCACCCCTGCGGCAAATTCATAGCGACTGAGTGCCCGGTTGCCGCGAAAAGTGCCATCAGGATAGCCTGCAATACAGCCGTAACGCTCTACAAGACTTCGCAATGCTTCGTAAGCCCAGTCGCTTGGTTCCACATCGCTCAACTGGGACACATTGGTGACTTGATCCAATGGGTTGGCTTCCATGTCCTCTGGGTTTCCCATTTCCAAAGGATCGCCCGCTGGAAGCACTTGTTCGCTAGCCTCTTCAGAGGGCAGCGCTTGAGCTTGCAGGGTGTTGGGATTGCTAACAGTTGCTGCGTCTACAAGAGTGCGAGCCTCTTTTGTTGTTGCAGATGCAGTGAAAGATGTATCCAAGCTGCGACGGCTAGCAGACAAAATAGGAGACTTTGTAGTCGAAAATTTTGGTAAACTAGCTGCCGGTTGCAACTGGCTTGTTTCAGTTGGGGGGGTTAAATTTACCGCAGTGGCAGATTCTTGAGTTGCCGCTAAACTAGGCGAACTTGCTGCCGATTCCGTCTGCGATGCTTTTAGTTCTGGCAGTACATTCGCCGATGCGAGTGTGCTCTCGGATGCAGCTGCCGCCAGCGAATTTGCTGTCGTTTTTGCCTTGGTTACATCCGTTCCTGTCGCTAAATCTGTAGATGTCGAGAATCCCTGAGTTGAAGACTGGACTGCCTCAGCAGCTGTGGTTGGGTCGATATCGGTGGCTGCAATCGCCGGGGAGAGGCTAACTGCTAGTAAGCCAAAGGCTGTAAACACTAGCGCTGAGGATGCTGTTTTCTCTATTCTCCACTGGGATTTCACGGGTCTAAAACTCCTCAAAACACACCATACTTGCTGGAATTCTACAACAATATTGTGTCAGTCGCTACTAACGCTTTGGATTCCTTTTCATTTGTTAGGGATTGAGGTTGGCAGGTGACGTTTACCCAAAAGGAAAGTTCCTGGCTGAGTTTCTTTTTTTTTATAATCGCTGACAAAAAATTGCTCCTAGGGATTAACGGAGAAGCAATTTTTATACACGGAGGTTTGATACTCCCCGCCTAATTACTCAAGGTCATCTGAGACAAGTGTACGATCGCACACTTGTCTGAGATAAGCACAGCCGAAACAGGCGCGATCGCTTCTTCTGGGTCAAATTAGTTTATAAATCCTAACAATGAGTGTCCGAGCGATTTTCAACATCATTTCTGTTTCGTTCGTGCAATAGAGATTGTGCAAATAATTGTCAACTTTCATCTACAATTACCAAATTCAACTGACGCTGCCGCCGGTAGTGTAGAAAAACTTCTTGCTCAATCGACTCGACTGACAAGAGTTCCAGCCTAGGTGCAAAATCTGCCAAAAATCCAGAACCTTCTACTGGCGTCGGTGCTGTCGCTCCTCCTAAAATTAACGGACAAACCGTGAACCAGAATTCATCGATTAAATCAGCCGCCACTAAAGCACCTACGAGTTCCCCACCTCCTAGGACAGCGAGATGTTCCAAGCCTAGCTCCCAGAGCTGTTGAAAAGCAGCAATCCAGCTAATTCCATCTGTCGTTGCCTCCACCTCTAGAACCCGCTCAAATTCTGAGCATCCTTGCCAGCGCTTGGCACCCGCCTCTCCTGTAAGTAACCACCGAGGTACGGGTTGACTAAAAAAGCGCCATTGGGAGTCGAAATTGGCTGATTGAGAGCAAACAATTTGGACTGGTTGGGGCGATCGCCCTCTCTGTTGTCGCCAGCGGAGCAAATCGGGATTCGTGACGCTCAGCGTCGTACCGTAAGCGCGGAGAGTCCCTGCGCCAAATAAAACTCCGTCCGCTTGGGCAATCTGTTTTTCCAGGTGCGCCAGATCCGCTGGAGACGAAAATCGGGCGCGATCGCGACGAATATCCGCAATCTTGCCATCGGCACTCATTGCCAAAACAACTGTCGTAGAAGGGCGTTTCCAGACAAATCCCGTCATCGCTGCTGGTCGCTCAAATATTTAATTAAAGTTTAAGAATTGCTTATATTACGGGAATTAGTGTAGAGATTCCACAAAGTCAACCTTTCCAGAGTATACGAGGATCTGGAACCGTTCTAGGATGGAATGGATCTGTCAAACAGTATCGCTCTACCAACACGATTAACCCAGAAAAAAGTAGGCTAATCAATACCCCCACTCTGATGGGGTGATTTTTGAGAATTCTTGCTATTGGGTTTTACACCTCAAATTAGAGAAGTCCTATGGCTAAGCCGGGTCAATCCTCCTTCCGTCGCATCCTGCTGTCACGCATTTTGCTTTTGAGCGTCCCGGTACTGCTGATGGGGGTGTATGTAACCTACAGAAAAGCACGATCTAGCATACTGGAAACCGCTCGCCAAAATCTTACCGAAAGTGCAGTGAGAAAAGGAGAGAGCATGAGCGAGTCAATTAAAGCGCTCTCTGCCAACTTAGTGACTGCAAGTGAAGCAGTCGTACTGCAATCGCGATCGCCCGAAGCGCATCAAAAATTTTTAAACCAACTCGCCCAACAATTGCCAACGCAAGTCCAGTGCATTCAACTCATCAACGTCGAGACCGGAAACATTGCTGCCAGCACTTGTGGGGAGAAACCCATTAGTACGCTAGATGCAAGTCACTGGCCCCAGCAGCAACAGGAATTACTGTTAGATACTTCCAAGGTGCAGGTGAAATCGCTGCTTCCAGGCATCTCCCCCCTGAATTCAACTGTTAAAGAGAATCAACCCAGCCCAAAAAGCCAACTAAGATTGATTTTCAGTGCGCCTGTTTATGACAGCACGGGTTCTCTGCGTTATGCCCTGAGTGTCCAATCAGCTCTACTGAAACAAGAGCGTGCCAAACCAGGGTCTCTGAGTGGCTATCCAGTGGTGATTGACCAGGATGGAACCATTTTGGCGCATCCGATTACCCAGCGAGTTGGAAGAAATATTAAGCAGGAGGCAGATGGGGAAAGGCTCGAAACGGTCATGAAAAACGCGATCGCGGGTAGAAATGATTTTCTGCACTTGTTTTCTTTCGAGAAAAACGGTGTGGAATTACTCGCAGGGTATACCCCAATTCTCAGCCCGATTAGCAACCAGCCAGATCGCCAGTGGGTTATCTTAGCCGTCACTCGCTTAGATAGTGCCTTATCGGGTCTAAAAGAAATTCAACAGGTGTTGGTGATTCTGACATTTGGCTTAATCGCCGCTAGCCTGCTGGCAACGCTGTATATCTCTCGCGAACTGGCGCTGCCATTGGAGCAATTGAGAGACTACGCTGGGTCGAAAGGGCACTTTCACTCTACAGATCGAGTTCCTCAAAACTTCAAAATCCGGGAATTCAATCAATTATCGGAGGCCCTCGATAATATGGTGGAGCGACTGAAAGCATGGGCAGAAGAAATCGAAACAGCCTGGAAAGAAGCACAAGCAGCGAATCAGCTGAAAAATGAGTTTCTAGCGAATACTTCTCACGAACTAAGAACTCCCTTGAATGCGATCATTGGTTGCATTCGCCTGGTACGCGATGACTGCTGCGATGACCGCGAAGAAGAGATGGATTTCTTACAGCGAGCGGATGATGCAGCGATTCACCTCCTGGGAATCATCAATGACGTTCTGGATATTGCCAAAATTGAAGCGGGTAAGCTTTCCGTCGTTATGGAGGCAGTCGATCTGCGAAAGTTGCTTAAGGAAGTGATTGATTTACAGGCTGTTCCGATTCAGCAAAAAGGTTTGCAGTTTAATACGCCAGATTTGCCAGAATCGATTCCTGTTCGTACTGACCCCGCAAAACTCAAGCAGGTGCTGCTAAATGTGGTTGGCAATGCGACTAAATTTACTGAAAAAGGCAGCGTTACGATTACCACCCGGATAGAGACTAGTTATGGCAAAGAACAGGCAGTGGGGAATTCTGTCCCTCCTAGCTCTCATTTATCGAATGGGGTCACTCAAGCCGCGACAGTGAGTCATGAAGAACAAACAAAAATCCAGGCGGCGGCATCTGTGAGCAATGGGCAAGAAGTTAGAGGAGAAGATGCCTCTAGCATCTCGAATGGAGCTTCTAACCTTTCTCGAAGCCTTCTAACAGGAACTGCGAACTCTCTCAAAGAGCGTCTCGTGCCTTCTGCGCGTGTTGTTGTAACAGTTCACGATACAGGGATTGGTATTGATCCGAATCAACAGCATAAGCTCTTTCGCCCCTTTGTCATGATTGATGGCACGACGACTCGGAAATTTGGCGGCACAGGTCTGGGACTCGCAATTTCTCGGAACTTAATGGAACTGATGGGAGGTAGCATTACGCTATCAAGTGCAGGAGCTGGTCTGGGCACAACTGTGGAGATTGCCGTGCCCATGATTGATACTTCAGTGTTGCCAACTCTTGAGTCTACGAATGCGGCAAAAAATTAAGAATTCAGCTATCTGTTTGACTGCGGAATGAAACCCCTCCTCGTTAACGAGGAGGGGTTTATAGAAGGCATCTCAATGATGAAAATTTACCTCAGACTCTTTCTCAATCTCTCTGTTTACATACAGGGAAACGTAAGATTTCGCGATCGCCTTGAAAGAGGAAAAATTGAAGAAGCTTTAATTTTTCACGGACTGGGGAACTGTAACCGTCAGTCCTCCCTGTTGTAAAGATTCGCTCAGACATCGAAGAATCTGTACCAGCTGGGCACCCACCCATCCCGAAGAAATCTCTGAAGATTGATTCTGGTGGATACAGCTCAAAAAGCGATCGCAAACTCGCCCTAAAGGTTCGCCCGGTTCTATGCTCAATACTTCCCGGCTTTGATTGGCGGGCGTATAAGGACCAGCACTGGTATTTTCAAAGCGTCCATGCTGAATGGTTAGCGGTGCCTCTACTTGTAACTCATCAAAAATCAAAGTTCCCTCACTCCCCACCACACACAGGCGACGCTGTTTATCAGGATTCAGCCAGCACAGATGAATGAAGGCTTGAAAGCCGCTAGGGTAGGTGAGTGTCGCCCAAACAAGGTCTCTTAAAGGATGAAGAATCAGGGATGAGGGAGGAGTCTGAGAATTGACTTCATCTTTCATTCCGGCTTCTTGGTGCAAAAAAACGGTGCCGCTGGCTTGCACCTGAGTTGGCGTTGCCTGAAGCCAATTGTTGAAAATATTAATATCGTGGATGGCTAAGTCCCAGAGTGCGTCAACATCCTGGCGCACAGGACCTAGATGGGTACGGGTGGCGTAGCCATAGCGCAAATCTCCGAGAATTCCAGATTGGATTGCGGTTTTACCGCGTTCAACCGCTGGGTGAAACAAATAGGTGTGGTCTACGAAGAGTTGCCGGTGCTGTTGTTCTGCTAATCGGCACAGTTCCAAGGATTCAGACGGATCGAGGGTGAGTGGTTTTTCTGATAAGACGTGATAGCCTTGCCGGAGAGCGTCGGCGATCAAGGTGTAGTGTGTCGTGGCTGGGGTTGCGATCGCAACTGCCTCGACTTCCGGCATCTGCTGCACCTGGGACCATTCGGTTGTTAGCAGCACGCTGTCATCTAACTTAAACCGTTCTCGAAGTGCTTCCAGGCGCTCCTGCTTCGGGTCTAATACCGCGACCAAGCGGGATTGAGGATGCTCTAGGAAATTCCGCACGAGATGTACACCCCAGCGTCCAGCCCCCAACACAGCAATTCCAGTTTTCATCGTTGTTTATTGTTCGTTGTTTATTAAAGACTGGCTAATTGTTCATTGTCATTCGCCATTAACCAGTCTTCAATTAGCCATGAACTAGGCTAATTGCTAATGGCTAAAAAAGCTTCCCTCGCCGCAGCTTGTTCGGCAGCTTTTTTAGAATGTCCCTTACCTTGACCCAATCGACGCCCTTGCAGCCAAACCTCGGCGGTGAAGCGCTCTGGATCGCCGTGAATTCGTCTGGTTTCCTGGACGCGATATTCTGGCAGCATTTGGTAATGACCTTGCGTCCATTCCTGGAGGGCGTCCTTGTAGTTTTGGTAGGCTGGGTCTGTCCGAATTTCGGATGCCAGTTGTTTAAAATGAGAATCTAGCCACGGACGCACCAGCTCTAAGGTATGCGTACTCAGGTACAGGGCACCCAACACCGCTTCAAAGGCGTCTGCCAACCGCGAGGTAAGACCTGCTTTGTCACCTGCTGCACTTTCAGAAATTAACAGGTAGCGATCTAGTCCGTAACTATCTGCAATACCGGCTAAGGTGCGATCGCTCACCAGTACCTTCCGAATTGCCGAAAATTCACCCACAGAACAATCAGGATAAACTTCCCATAAAAATTCAGACGCTGCCATCCGCACTACCGCATCCCCCAGGAACTCCAATTGCTCATAGTTCGCCGTTGTCGAAATTGTGGGGTGGGTGAGCGCTAAGTTGAGGAGCGACCACTGCACTGGTACCTGCGGTGGAAGCCCTAACTTTTGGATCAGACTTTGCAGCTGCTTTTGACGAGGAGGATAGCTGAGATTCATGGGAATGCGTTGGACTTAGGGGAACCCCAATCATTTTTGCAACATCACTGAACAGCGCCTCAACCTGAGCCATCAGTTCTCGTTGAATTGGTAAGAGGTGGACTTCTTCCCGGAGTTTTTGCTGCAAATCGCGCAGGCGGGCGATGGGTTGACGCAACTTGGAGATTGTCTGCTCTAAGTGTTTGGCACGTCTGAGTTGTAACACGACATCCCCGCTGAGCTGGGTCTTCTGTTCGATGAGTACCGCCAGCATTTTAGCGATCGCCATCACAGTCTGACCGTCTTCCTCATTCCATTGCTTCGGTTCTCTACCACCAACCGTCACCACACCGTAAACGCGACGACGACCTTGCAACGGGGCTGCCATTAACGTTTGAGCCGTGGGCATCAGGGGTTCCATCAAACCATTCTGGCGTACATCTTCGACATAAATCAATCTACCCTCACCGATTGCTTTACCGCTAGCTCCATCGCTAATTCCGACAATTGGTTTGTTGGTGCTGATGTTGCCTGCTGCGGAAACCACCATAAAATTGTCATTGTTCAAGTTGAGGGCAATGACGGCATCGGCGGCACCAAAATTGGTAAATAATATCTGCACCGCATCTCGCAATATACAAGGCAAAGGCTGATACTGCGATAGAGCGGTGGAAAATTTATGCAAGGTAGAAAGCTGCACCCAACGGCGGTGACTCGTGAGTTCGGCTTCTTTGAGCCGTCCCAGCAGGCGTCCATTAATTTCGGCAATGTGGGCACTTTGCTGAACGTAGTTTCGCGTTCGGATCGGCTGGTAAAACGTCCCCATAACTTGGGACATCAGCAACGAAACCCGCGCCACTACCTCTTCATCGTAAGACCACAGCCCATCAAAGCTTTGACTACTGCTGTTGCGTTCTGGCCCTTCCACAGCTTGAGTCAATACCGCCGTCCAGAAATCGGGGGTATCAACCAGCCAAAACCGCTCCCTGGACAAGGCTGAGTTAGGCTCAAGCCCAATAAATTCGATTCCCGGAATTTCGGGGGGATGAACGTCGGGAACACCAAATATAAAGACCCGCCGACATACCTCGCCTAAGTAACTATATCGACGGAGATGTTCGAGGAAGTGAGAGAAACGCTGGAAGCCAGCAAACAAATCAACCGGAAGTTTGTGGTTGAGCAACTGATCTTCGAGCAGATCGCCGATAACGTTCATCGTTGCGATCGTGTGAATACCGCGCAATTCTTGGTATTGGTTCGCAATCGAGCGGAACAATGATATGTCCACTAAGCCACCCTGATTAACAAGAGTTCAAAATCGTGTAAATATCGCTTCTGGCAGACAGATTACCGCTAAATGCTACGGGTGGCTATGCAAAATTTCTTGAAGTCTTGACTTTTGTGACTGCATCAAGAGAAAAACAAGCTCATTTTTACATGAAGCTTCACTGAATTCATTAATTAAATTGATTTAGCCTTAGAAAAGGATTACTTTTCCGACCGCTCGTTTGTACAGCCTCTACAAGCGCGATCGCGATCGCCAACTAACACTGGGCTTTGCTCGTCCTGTTTTTCCGGGAAGACTCGATAGGCGATCGCTCAATTTACCCAATTTTTCAAATGCCTGTTGAGCCGGAGAGTTTCTCGATCTAGACTCACCCTCGCCTCTCTAGCTCTTGTTCACAACAGTAAAGCAATTTAAGGGAGAGAGTCGGTCATAAGCCGGGTTCTGTTCTCCACAGCAGCAGTGCCGCTGGAAGGGCGGTTATCTATCTGGGACGCCTGTTACCAGACGCCTCAAGCGGTTTTAAAACGGAATCGGAAAAAGACCAACCGTGATTCCCTACCTTGCTCCCAACCGGGGTTTACCGAGCCAGCGCCTCTCGACGCTGCTGGTGCGCTCTTACCGCACCTTTGCACCCTTACCGGGATAATTAAACATTAAAAATTCTTCATTTTGCATTTTTAATGTTTAATTATCCCGGCGGTATCTTTCTGTGGCACTATCCTCACGGTCGCCCGCACTGGGCGTTACCCAGCAAGTTTGGTCTTTCGGGAGCCCGGACTTTCCTCAGACTCGCACAAACAGCAAATCTGCAACCACCTGCGCCTACTCTCTCCCGTTCTTCAGTGTGGCATATTCAAGAGCTTTAGAGAGCGAATCTTCGCTTTTGAATTCTCACTTTGCCGATGCAGTTTTTCAAGAAAGATTGGAGATCCCCGCCTAAATTTCGATTATCCTGAATAAAGGGAATGATTTACGTAACTTAATAATTCTGCTGGTTACTGGACTTATGAGATGCATCATCAACCGCCGCGCTCAGTTTTCGGCGAGCCACCGTTATTGGCTGCCAGAATTGAGTCAAGCGGAGAATATACAAGCGTTTGGTCGCTGCACTCAGTCGCCCGGACACGGACACAACTACGTTTTGTTTGTCTCCCTTGCCGGGGATCTGGATGAGTATGGCATGGTGCAAAACTTGTCTGAAGTCAAACGGGTGATCAAACAGGAAGTCACCAGTCAGCTAGACTTCTGTTATCTCAACGATGTGTGGTCGGAATTTCAACAAACCCTGCCCACTACAGAAAACATCGCGCGAACCATTTGGCAGCGTCTAGCACCTCACTTACCGTTGGTAAATATTCAACTATTTGAACATCCCGAACTCTGGGCTGACTATCAAGGAAACGGAATGGAAGCTTATCTGACAATTGGTACCCACTTTAGCGCCGCTCACAGACTGGCTCATCCGAACCTCAGTTACGAAGAGAACTGCGAGATTTATGGCAAATGCGCTCGTCCCAACGGTCACGGACACAACTACCACATGGAAGTAACAGTTCAAGGCGAAATTGATCCGCGCACGGGCATGATTGTGGATTTAGGAGCCTTAAACAAGGTAGTGGAAGATTATGTGCTTGAGCCGTTTGACCATACTTTCCTGAACAAGGATATCGCCTATTTTGCCCAAGTTGTTCCCACCGCTGAGAATATTGCCATTCATATCCGGAATCTTCTGCAAGAGCCTATCCGGGAATTAGGGGCAAAGTTGCATAAGGTAAAACTGGTTGAAAGTCCGAATAATTCGTGTGAAGTATACTGTAGCGAAACCGCTCAAAACTTAGCGGGAATTCAACAGAGCGATCGCTCTCTAACGCCTGTATCTACTTGATGTTTTAGTCGGGAGGCGCAAGTTTTTAGAAAATGTCGGGAACAAACCCGCTATCGATTTGCGTCTACCGAATCCTAAGCAGCGTTCGTCCAGTGGCAAGCAAGGGTTGCATTCCAACGCCTAAAGCGATAAATTGTAAGGTTTTTTGAAAAATTTGTTCAAAGCATGAGAGCTTAACCAGCCGATCCGGGAACACTAAAAAGAGACGACCTAGCCTTATACCGCAAGTCGGTGCTAAGCGAATCAAGGTGTTGAGAAAAATATATGGATCGCCGCGTTAACCATCACAACAGCCAACAAGAGGGCGACCTACCTGAGGAGGAACGCATCACTGTTGTTCCTCCTACAGATATTAGCGCTCATAGCCAGCATCAGCCAAAAACCGATAATTACACTAAGGGAGAAGCCGATCGACTGCTGGAGCAAGGTGCCCAGCAGCACCAAAACGGTCATTTCGAGGCGTCACGACTATCCTTTCATCAAGCACTCACGGTCTACGGCGAACTTCAAGACCAGCGAGGACAAGGAAGAACGCTCGGCAATTTGGGGCTAGTGTACTATGCCTTGGGAAATTTTGCCAAAGCGGTTGAGTATTCTGGGCAAAGTTTAGCGATCGCCCAAAGTATCAACGATCAGCGATTGGAAAGTCAAGCGCTGGGAAATATCGGCAATGCCTACCGTCACTTAGGCAACCATGCCAAAGCCATTGAGTTTCAGCAACAAAGTCTGCTAGTCGTGCGGGAACTGAAAGACTTGAGTGCAGAAGTGGCGGCGCTGAATAATCTTGGACTAGCTTACAAGGCACTGGGAGACTACTCAGCGGCAATTGAATACCAGCATCAAAGTTTAATAGTGGCGCGGGAACTCCAAGACCAAGAGGCAGAGGGTCAGATCCTGAGAAATTTGGGAAATGCTTGCTACGCTTTGGGCGACTATGTCAAAGCGATCGCCTACTATAAGCAGCGTTTAGCACTCGTGCAGCAGACTGGAGATCACCGTATTGAGGTACAGATTCTGAGAAATCTGGGGAACGCCTGCTACGCAATCGGGGACTACTCTGCGGCGATTGACTATGGAGAGCAACGCCTAGCGATCGCTTCGGCAACGGATGACCTCCGCTCCCAAGAGCAGGCACTTTCGCATTTAGGAGTGGCTTACGAGGCATTGAGCAACTACGCTAAAGCAATTGACTACTATGAACAACGCTTAAGGATAGCGCGAATCCTCCAAGACAGCCGAGTCGAAGGGCAGGCTCTGGGAAGCCTCCGAGTTGCTTGCTATGCTTTGGGCGATTACGCCAAAGTGATGGAATACGACCAATAGGATTTAATTAAAAATAAAAATTTATAAGGCAATCTATGTATTGCCGAGAGCTTAGTTGCGCCCGAAAAGCTTGCTAGGTATGTTTTTCAGCTTTAGTTTCTAATCTATATCCGTACAGCGTAGATTGAGCTAAAAAGTTTCTTGATTTTTAATTTTTTATTTTCTCTAGCTACGTCCCGCTTTTGGGAGATGCATGGAGACCGCTCGCCCGATTATCACTAAGTTTTAACCGGAAAATTCTGGACTCAGCGAAGTGGTCTTGGGGTGTCTGATAATATGAGCAAGAGGAATTCACCCCGCAATTGTACCCAGCTATCTTGCCTAAACGATACACAATCGTACCTAAAACAACGATATGGAGGATATGGACACCATGCAAACTGATTATTCCGCTCCAGAGACCGAAAAAACCCAGGTAGAAATGAGAGTTGACGCCCCAGGCGAATTGGCAGCTCTACCCCCAGCCACCCAATCAACGGAAAAGTGGCAGCAAATTGGAGAACAAATTTCCGCATTTTTCGCAGAACTACCCGAATACTTAGGTGAGTTCTTCTCAGAGTACCAGCGCCCCTTGACCACTCTAGGTCTAATATTAGCTGGCATCATTACCGTGAAGGTGACACTGGCGGTTCTGGATGCGCTTAATGATATTCCTCTGCTAGCGCCGACCTTTGAACTGGTAGGAATTGGCTACTCAGCCTGGTTTGTATACCGCTACTTACTCCGAGCTTCTAATCGTCAGGAGTTGTCCGAGGAGTTTAAAGCTCTCAAGTCGCAAGTTGTCGGCGGGGATTCCAATAACTCGTAAATTTCTCATTTCCGCATAGCTCATTTCCGCACAGCATTGTTGCCCTGCGTCTCTGATTTTCTGACTTAGGGGTAGCACACTAGTGACTGCCCCTAATAATTTTAGTTGTAAATTTCTTAATACTGGTAGAAAGCGCGTGTGCCCATCACGTGATATTTTTAAGCGAGTCGAATCCAAAATATCATTTTGGATTTTAGCTTCTAGATTGTAGAAGACTGGCAGGAATTGCATCTCTACCACTAAGTTTGGCGCGATCGTGGGATTTGATCGTTGAATTTACCAGCGATCGCGGCTCATTTGCTCTCGCTGGGTGTAAAGTGTTCAACTGGCATAATTGTCCCGCTCATTTCCGCTCCACTTAAATCGGCTCCGTTCAAATCAGTTTCACTTAAGTCGGCTTGACTCAAATTCGCCTTAATTAAGTCGGTTCTATTCAGATTTACTCCAATGAGGAGGGCGCTAGTCAGATTGGCTTCACACAAGATTGCATCGCTGAGGTTGGCGTAGCTCAAGTTTGCCCTTCTCATATCTGCGCCAGTTAGATTTGCGCCAGTTAAGTTTGCTCCAGTTAACTCAGCACCAATCGGTTCGGTTTTAACGAGCCTTGTTCCAATCAGTCTGGCTTTATCAAAATTGGTTCCGATCAAGTCAGCACCCGTGAGATCGGCACCCGTGAGGTCAGCACGACTCAAGTTTGCCCCACTCAGATCGGCACCTGTTAGGTTCACCCCCCGCAGGTTGGCTCCGGCTAGGTTAACTCCCTCCAGAATCGTCTCGCTGAAATCGACCTGGCGTAGGTTCGCTCCTTCCAGATTTGCCGCCTTCAAATCTAACTTCTGGAAATCCCGTTCTCCAGCAGCATATCGTGTTAAAACCTCATCCCCATCCATTTCTATTGCCTCTAAATTGCTTCCAGTTAGCGTGGACTTAGGAATTTTGGATTTTAGATTGATTTTCGATGAATTGCCAATCTAAAATCTGGCTGGCGATCGCGTACAGCCCTTTGGGCATGAAAACAGCGAAGCAAGGCGTTAGTTTAGGGCTGACTTGTCACTTCGCTACTCGTGCGTGGCTGCATTAGGCATGATGGCACCAGTCATATCAGCGTCACGGAAATTGACCCGATTTAGGTTAGCGTCAATGAGAACCGCTTCAGTGAGAATTGCCCCAGTCAGGTTTGACCAGCATAGTTTTGACCTGTACAAGTTAGCTCCGGTGAGATTCGCTCCTCGCAGAGTCGCCCAACTTACATTTGCTCCCCTCAGATTGGCTTTAATCAAGATGACATTTGTCAGATTGGTTCCGCTCATCTTGGCGCGGCTCAAGTCTGCTTGCGTGAGATTTGCTCCAATTGCACTGGCTCCATTTAAAACAGCGTTCGCTAAGTTGGCTTTCTCCAGGTTGGCTCCAATTAGAATGGCATTCGTTAAGTTTGCACCTTCCAGCACAGCTCCAATCAACGTAGCATTCGTCAAGTTGCTTCGACTTAAGGGTGCATCAATTAGTTTGGCTCCAGTCAGATTGGCATCGCGGAGAATAGTCTCGCTCAAAAGAGCGTGACTCAGGTTAGCTCCGGCGAGGTTAGCTCCGCTGAGATTGGCAGCTCGTAAACTCGCTTCAGTTAAAATCGCTTCGCTCAGGTTGGCGTCAATCAGGCTAGCGCCGATAAGATTTGCCTCGCTGAGATTGGCGCGGAGAACTGCTCCATTGAGATTTGCCTCGCGTAGGTTGACTCCGATTAGGTATGCCCCAATTAGATTTGCTTCGCGCAGGTCTGCTCCCCGCAGGTTCGCTTCGCTCAGGTCAATTCCCATCAGGTCTGCTCTTCGCAGACTTACCTCTCGAAAATCTCGTTCGCCTGCTGCGTAGAGACGTTTCAGTTCATCGGCATCCATCTAGACCTCCCTTCAGGGTACTGCCGCTACAGTCGTTAGGGATGGGGTTCAACCCCTCTCCTAGAGTGGCAGGAAAATAGCGATCGCAGTCTATGCCAACTGCCCAAGGGTGGGATGACAGACGCTCAAAGCCAAAAATAAAGGTTCTAATCGACGATTGGGATCGACACAGAACCATGACACGTTGAAGCAGGAGGCGACACTCCCTAACCCTTGAGTGCGTAAAACCTCCTGGGTACACAGGTAGAGCGAACATTTGTTTAGATCCTTCACTTCGAGCGGGATTCAAAAACGGTGGAACTCGCGTTTGGAGCCTGGGTCAGTTTAATTGTTGGACATTCAGTCAGTGTAGATGCTTGAGCGAGTTTGCCTGTTGGATACTAGAACCAGTAGCCGTGAGGTTGGGAAAGCTTACACTATAACCGTAAGGTTAAGTGTGGGATAAAGTCACTATGCTTCACCGCGCCTAGAATTTTGGCGGAGGGGTGGCAATAGCGTACAGCCCTTTGGGCATGAAAACAGCGAAGCGAGGCGTTAGCCTAGCGCTGACTTGTTAGTTCGCGCATTTTCTATCAAAGATTTACAAGGCTGGAAACTCCTAAATAATCATGAGAACTAGAGGTTAATCTCTAGCTACTGAATCTTATTCCTAACTTGAGCGCTCAACTCCGCTCAATTAACTCTAATTGTTACAAAATAGCTGCCACCTGGTAGCTGTCAGCGGGTAGCTCTTTGACAAGAAGATTCCTGTAATCTAGTTATATGGGGAGACCTTCTCTCAAACACCAAACCTGCAAAGAGAATAGCCGATCCACCGAAAAGCAATCTTAAGGACAGAGAATGCCGGAGAATTTGAGAAGCCAAGTCGTCACCCAAGGCGTACAGCGATCGCCCAACCGGGCTATGTTACGTGCTGTTGGTTTTGGAGATGAGGATTTTACGAAACCCATTGTGGGAATTGCCAATGGGTACAGCACCATTACCCCCTGCAATATGGGGTTAAATGATTTAGCGAAACGGGCTGAAGCTGGAGCCAAGGTGGCTGGGGCGATGCCTCAGATGTTCGGCACGATCACCATCAGCGATGGCATTTCAATGGGCACCGAAGGGATGAAGTATTCCCTGGTGTCGCGGGAAGTCATTGCCGACTCGATTGAGACTGTCTGCAACGGGCAGAGTATGGATGGAGTGCTGGCAATTGGAGGCTGCGATAAGAATATGCCGGGAGCGATGATTGCGATCGCTCGGATGAATATTCCGGCTATTTTCGTGTATGGCGGTACGATTAAACCGGGACATCACAACGGGCGCGATTTGACGGTTGTGAGTGCTTTTGAAGCGGTGGGGCAACACAGTGCCGGGAAAATTGACACGGATGAGTTGCTGCAAGTAGAACGCAAGGCTTGTCCGGGTGCCGGTTCTTGCGGCGGAATGTACACTGCCAATACAATGTCTTCCGCGTTTGAAGCGATGGGGATGAGCTTGCCTTATTCTTCCACAATGGCAGCAGAAGATGCTGAAAAAGCAGAAAGTACCGAGAAATCAGCTTTTGTCCTAGTAGAGGCCATTAGAAAACAACTTTTACCGCGACAGATTGTTACCCGAAAAGCGATTGAGAATGCCATTTCTGTAATTATGGCAGTGGGCGGTTCTACGAATGCCGTGCTGCACTTACTCGCGATCGCTCATACGATTGGGGTTGAATTATCCCTGGATGATTTTGAAACCATTCGCGCCCGCGTTCCAGTTTTGTGCGACCTCAAGCCTAGCGGTCAGTATGTCGCCACTGACCTCCACAAAGCCGGTGGAATTCCCCAGGTGATGAAGATGCTCCTGGTACGGGATTTGCTACACGGAGACGCCCTGACCATCACCGGACAAACCATTGCTGAAGTCTTGGCAGATGTCCCAGAACAGCCCCGCACCGACCAAGATGTTATCCGTCCCTGGGATAACCCGATGTATGCTCAAGGGCACCTAGCTATCCTGAGAGGCAATCTGGCAACGGAAGGGGCTGTTGCCAAAATTACCGGCGTCAAAACCCCTTCAATAACCGGCCCAGCGCGGGTGTTTGAATCTGAAGAAGCTTCTTTAGCAGCCATTCTGGCTGGCAAGATCAACCGTGGAGATGTCCTAGTGATTCGCTACGAAGGTCCCAAGGGTGGCCCTGGAATGCGAGAAATGCTGGCTCCCACTTCTGCCCTGATTGGTGCGGGATTAGGGGATGCTGTTGGCTTGATTACCGATGGACGCTTCTCTGGTGGGACTTACGGCATGGTTGTCGGTCACGTAGCCCCAGAGGCGGCTGTAGGAGGCGCGATCGCTCTCGTGGAAGAAGGCGATACGATTACAATTGATGCACGCGATCGCCTGTTACACCTTCATGTACCCGATGAAGAGCTAGAGCGTCGTCGCGCTGCTTGGCAACCGCCTAAACCGCGTTATACAACTGGCGTACTGGCAAAATATGCCAAGTTAGTTTCTTCTAGCAGTGTCGGTGCCGTGACGGATTTAGATTTAGGTTGAAAACAGTCTTTAACTGTTAGATAAACCAAAAAATGAAGTATAAAAGAAGAACCCTGAAGTTTCTCTTTATACTTCATTTTTTTATAACTTTTAACGCAGATTAACAATAATGAACAGCGATAAACTTCCTCCTGGTAGGATGGGGTTGCCGGTGCTTGGCGAAACACTCGCGTTTGTGTTCGACCCCAAATTTATCGAAAAGCGCTATCAGCAATATGGCTCTATCTTTAAGAGTCATGTTATTGGCAAACCTACGGTTTTTATGGTGGGGCCAGAGGCAGCTGAATTTGTTCTCTCCAGCCACATGGATTGTTTCTCGTGGCGCGAAGGGTGGCCCAACAATTTTAAAATACTGCTGGGCGAATCACTATTTGTGCAAGATGGCGAGGAGCATCGGAGAAATCGCCGCCTGATGATGCCAGCTTTGCATGGCGCAGCGTTAGGAAACTACGTTGCCACAATGGAGTCGATTACGCAAAGCTATCTCGAAAAATGGCAGCAGAAACAGGAATTTACCTGGTTTGATGAGTTCAAACTGCTAACGTTTGATATTGCTAGTCAATTATTGCTGGGTACGAATCCGGGACCAGAAGCGGTACGGTTGAGCCAGTTGTTTACAAGACTAACGAATGGGTTGTTTGCCATCAATCCGCTGCCTTTACCGTTTACGCAGTTTGGGAAAGCGATCGCTGCTCGTAACGAAATCTTAGAGCATTTGGGCAACGTGGTACGCGATCGCCAGCAACATCCGACTAAAGACGTTCTCAGCCTTTTATTACAAGCTAAGGATGAAGACGGTAACGGCATGAGCGAAAAGGAAATCCGCGCCCAAGCAATGCTGTTACTCTTCGCTGGGCATGAAACGACCACTTCAATGCTGACTTGGTTGTGCCTGGAGTTAGCCCGTCACCCAGAGGTTCTGCAACGCGCCAGGGAAGAACAGCAGCAGCTTGCGGCTAGGGGAGGAATAAATTTAGAACAATTAGGGCAAATGCCTTATCTAGACCGAATTCTCTGCGAGACTGAACGACTGCATCAGCCCGTCGGGGGTGGTTTTCGCGGTGTCGTCAAACCATTTGAGTTTAATGGCTTTCAAGTTCCATCTGGGTGGCAGGCGGTGTATTCGATTATCGGGACTCATCGACTAGCAACGGTTTACCCCGAACCAGAGCGTTTCGATCCCGATCGCTTCAGCCCCCAACGGCAAGAACACAAGCAGCGTCCCTTTAGTTTAATTGGTTTCGGTGGTGGACCACGAATTTGTATTGGGATAGCATTTGCGAAAATGGAGATGAAAATTGTAGCCGCCCACTTACTACGGGGTTATCAGTGGGAACTATTACCAAATCAACGCCTAGATTCAGTAGAGATTCCCACCAGCCACCCAAGAGATAGGCTGCGCGTTCGGTTTCAACCGTTGCAAGTGCTATGTGAAAAATAGGAGTGACGCGATCGCACTTGTTCTGGAAAGCGATAACATCACGATTGAGGAACCAAAGGCTATATAAGAACAAACGTCGCAAAAAGCGTTTTCCTCTGGTAGTGCTATGTCTAATCCCATTCAAACAGCGATCGCTTCTTCTATCAATGAGTGGCTGCAAGCTCACCCCTCGGTCTTGCGGCTACTTCAGGTATTCATCTGGGCGACGAATCACCCAATTGTCAGCTTAGTTATTTTGTTGTTTGCGATAGCGATCGCTGGAAGCTTAATCAAAGCAGTTGGTCGCTTAATTGAAACAACTAGCTTATCAATCTTGAAAGCTCCTTTTAAGCTAATTCAGCTCTTATTTGGAGTTAGTTTTCAATCAATATCAAAGTTTGGAGGCTTAGCTTTCAAACAGTTAACAGGTGCCAAGAATGCTGAACTCCCAGCTTTACCGGATTCAAATTCTCTATCTACTCAGCAAGATAAACAGCAACGACTGGCAGAGATTTCCTCTAGGCTAGAAGCGATTCAACAAGAGCAGAACGAGCTGTTACAAGAAGTGGCAGCTATTCTCAATTCAAACAAAATTGATATAGAAGTTTGAAAGAAGCGTTGGTAAAACTAAACATCGCATTTTTTATTTAAAAATACACTATCACAATTTCTGCTGCTCCATTTTTATGACGATTTTTATTACTAGATAAAAAACTACTTTGTCTTACCTATAATCCAATCTTAGTAGAGTTTTCCCGGCTTATTCATATTCCCATTATTATCAAAAACAGTATCAATATTTAAACCAAAATGGTTTACAAACCGTTTTATAAACGACTCCTCTACCGCAGCTTTGCTTTCTTCTTTATTTATAACTTTACTGTATTGAAGTATTGGATCACTCACTGGAGATCCCAATTCATAACCGTTCCAGGTTTTTCTCCCTGAATATAAACGCATATAAGTTGTATTCGTCATCACAGCAGTTATTAACATATCCTTAAAGGGTAGCCCATCATTCCATATATTTATCAAACCCTCGATTTGATTGCTCAGACTCTCTGCCATATCTTTATAAAATAGAATCTTTGTTGAAGGATTATGCAGCAAATTTTGATGGTGAGTATGGTCAGAATCTACTTCTAGAATATTTTCTAAGCAAACCATAAATTCACAGTGACCATTCCTAAAAACTTGAATTTTATGAGCTGATCCCTCTTTTATATTTCTTAAGTCTTGATTGACAACTCCATATTCATTAGGGCTTGTATGATAGTGGTTAACAGTTATTTCAGAATATGAGATGTAGTTTAATAATTTTAAACTATTGATTGAATTGAGTAAAGCTCTGTTTAGGGGATTAATTGCATCATCATTAGATATGTTGAGCGGTGTTATACTAACTATAATCCATACATAATTTTCTGCAAATTTAGCCCATTCTTTTTTCTGGGTCTCTATAAAACTTGAATTATCAATTCGCTCAACGAAAATTCTATTTTGAGCTAGTTGTGTAGAAACCCAATTTTCATGTTCCCTCTTTATTTGCTTCAATTTATCCACCGTCCATTCTTCTGGATTGGAATCAATTAAAGTATGGTGTGTTGGGCATAACAGTATCAAATTAGAGTATTCATCCCTTTCCTCACAGGTAAGATAGCTATCACCACGAGGCCCATTTGGTGATTCAGCAACTATATGAGCCATTTCCCCCAGCGAACTTTCTGCACTATCCGGCGTTAGCTCAATTTTACAACCAGGAAAAGCGCACCGATTTCCCGAACGACCCCAAAGTATTTTCACATCTTTTGTTTTCATATTTCTTTTCACTTGAAATTGCTCTTGTTTTAATCATATCAACCAAACTAAGGTGTTGTTTGGCAGGAAACAACACCTTAGTTTGGTTAAAAAAATGGTGGCATAAAAATTATTTAGTTGAGGTGTCCTGCTTTTGCTAAAGCGCATCAACAAATTAATTTAGTATCTATAAAAAAGCCGTCTCTTCTATAGAGACGGCTTAAATAATTTTGAATCTTGTTACCATTGGAGCAAATTATAAATTGCTCCAACAATCGTTAAAACGATTAGTAGTCGAAGTCGCCGCCCATGCCAGCGCCAGCACCCGCAGGAGCGCCATCTTTCGGCTCAGGCTTGTCAACCACGATACACTCGGTTGTCAGCACCATGCCAGCGATAGAAGCGGCATTTTGCAGAGCGGAACGAGTCACCTTGGCAGGGTCAACGATACCGGCTTCAAACATATCGACGAACTCATTCGTCGCGGCGTTGTAGCCGACGTTGAAGTCCTTCTCTTTGACGCGCTCAGCAATGACAGCGCCATTCTGACCGGCGTTCTCAGCAATCCGCTTCAGAGGAGCAGCCAAAGCACGAGAAACAATCATCGCACCTGTCAACTCTTCATTCTTCAGGTTGGCAGTTGCCCACTCTTCCAGTTGAGGAGTCAGGTGAGCTAGGGTTGTGCCACCGCCAGGAACGATCCCTTCTTCCACAGCAGCTTTAGTCGCGTTGATGGCATCTTCCAAACGCAGCTTCTTGTCCTTCATTTCGGTTTCGGTCGCAGCGCCCACTTTGACGACAGCGACGCCACCAGCCAGCTTAGCTAGACGCTCTTGCAGCTTCTCGCGGTCGTAGGAAGAATCGGTTTCGTCCATTTGACGGCGGATTTGCTCACAACGAGACTTCACAGCAGCTTCGTTGCCTTCGGCGACAATTGTGGTGTTGTCCTTAGTGATGTTGATGCGGCGAGCTTTGCCCAGCATTTCTAACCGGGTGCTTTCCAGCTTCAGACCAGCATCTTCGGTGATCAGCTGACCACCAGTGAGAACGGCAATGTCTTCCAGCATTGCTTTGCGGCGATCGCCAAAACCAGGAGCCTTGACAGCAGCCACATTCAGCACACCCCGCAGGCGGTTAACCACTAGGGTTGCCAGTGCTTCTTTCTCGATGTCCTCAGCGATAATGATCAGAGGACGACCAGCACGAGCGACTTGCTCCAGAACGGGCACTAAGTCTTGGACAAGCGTGATTTTCTTATCGGTCAGCAGGATGAAAGGCTCTTCCAGAACCGCTTCCATCCGCTCCATGTCGGTAGCGAAGTAGGGAGAGATGTAGCCTTTGTCAAAGCGCATCCCTTCGGTGATTTCTAGTTCGGTGGTCATGGACTTCCCTTCTTCTAGGGAGATGACGCCTTCTTTGCCCACCTTATCCATCGCTTCAGCGATCATCCGACCGACTTCTTCGTCGTTACCAGCAGAGATGGTACCAACTTGAGCGATCGCTTTGGAATCTTCTACTTGTTTGGCGTGTTCGGCAATTCTTTCCACCAGGAAGCCAGTGGCTTTGTCAATCCCGCGCTTCAGAGAAATTGCATTTGCACCCGCAGCAACGTTTCTCAAGCCCTCTTTTACAATTGCATGAGCGAGAACAGTTGCAGTCGTAGTGCCATCACCAGCAGCATCATTGGTCTTAGAAGCGGCTTGACGAATTAAGGAGACACCCGTGTTTTCAACGTGATCTTCTAATTCAATTTCTTTGGCAATGGTGACACCATCATTCACGATTTGTGGTGCGCCGAACTTCTTCTCTAGTACCACGTTGCGGCCTTTAGGGCCGAGAGTGACAGCCACAGCTTCAGCTAGGATGTCCATCCCTTTTTCCAGGGCGCGACGAGCGTTTTCGTTGTAAATAATGCGCTTAGCCATAGTTCCTCAGTTGTTTTGAGTTTTGAGTTTTGAGTTTTGAAGGAGTGTTGAGCGTTGAGTTTTGAGTGTTGAGTTAAGCAGATGTTTTTAACTCGGAACTCTCAACTCAGAACTCATAACTTTATGAAACGACTGCTAAAATGTCCTTCTCTGAGAGCAGAACGTACTCTTCTGTGCCGAGTTTGATGTCTGTGCCAGCGTACTTGGAGTAGAGAACCTTGTTGCCCACAGAGACTTCCAACTCAACACGAGTGCCTTTGTCATCGCGCTTGCCAGGTCCCACAGCGACGACTTCCCCTACTTGAGGCTTTTCTTTGGCATTATCAGGAAGAAGAATTCCACCAGCGGTTTTCTCTTCAGCAGCGCTCACTTTCACAAAAACGCGATCGCCCAGCGGCTTAACAGTGGATACGCTTAGAGATACAGCTGCCATACAAACTTCGCTCCTATTACAGGTTTGACTCAAGACACACGATTCGTTCGTTGAGAATTAGCACTCTCAACCTCTGAGTGCTAATTTAGCCCAACCAGTGTGCGATCGCAACAAAATTCTTTGTACGGGTTCCCGAACTTATCCGGTTGTCGGAAGACTTTAGTAGAAATGCTTAAGACACAAAGATAGCTTTAGTCATTGGGATGGCATAGCGCGATCGCACTCAATCTGCTAAAAAAAATTGGAACCGCTAAAATCTCCTAAAAAACGGATATCTCGCTTCTTCCAAGGAAATCAAATAAATAATGACTGAAAACACAGTGGCTGAATCTAGCCCTGAAATTCCTGAAACTTGTCAATCATCAGACCCAAACGCTCTCGCCGCTTGTGTGCAGACCTTGGGACTGAATCAAATTCAGCGCCATGTCTTCATCTGTGCCGATCCAACCTTACCCCAGTGTTGCTCCAAGGAAACCAGTTTAGAATCTTGGAATTACTTGAAAAAGCGACTTAAAGAGCTAAAACTAGACAAGCCTTCCGACAAAAGCCCTCTTTGCATTTTCCGCACCAAAGCAAACTGTCTGCGAGTTTGCTCCCAAGGCCCAATTCTAGTCGTTTACCCAGATGGTGTTTGGTATCGTAGAGCGACTCCTGAAGTCATTGAGCGGATTATCCAAGAACATCTGATTGGCAACAAAATTGTGCAAGAATACGCTTTCTTAGTTCATCCACTACCAAAACCCTATACAGTAACATAGTAGCTACGTTATATTCTTCCGTGTACCTACTAGATTTTCGTCGTTGTGACCCATGTCAGTGACTATAATTTTCTAAAAAGAGATTATAGGAATTGCCTAGACTTAGTAGGAGTCGGTGCAGCAGGGTGCTGAAAAAAACGTAAACTATACGTACAAAACGGTTAAAATTTTCACAATTCCAGGCTTGGCGAGTGGCACAGCATGAAAGACACCAGTATAAGAGATAACAAACGACTGTTGCTGATTGATGACGACCCCAACCTGATTTTGCTGGTCAAGGACTACCTGGAATTTCGGGGGTACGAAGTCATCACCGCTGAAAATGGTCGGGAAGCACTGGAAGTTCTAGAGCATGATATTCCTGACATGATTATCTGTGATGTCATGATGCCAGAGATGGACGGAATTGCCCTTGTGCAACACGTCAGAGAAGATCCCCGCATCAGCTGGATTCCAGTTCTATTCCTCTCAGCGAAAGGTCAAAGCCAAGACCGAGTCAAGGGTCTCAATACTGGGGCAGATGTCTACATGGTCAAGCCCTTTGAGCCTGAAGAATTGGTGGCGCAAGTGGAATCTTCTCTTAAGCAGGCCACTCGCCTAATTCATCATCCAGCTAGAGGAACTGAAGGAGGGTCGAAACTCCAGGTACCTGACACTGTAGAATTAACCCCGACCGAGCTGAAAGTAGTTCAGTTTGTGGCAAGAGGTATGGCAAATCGAGAAATTGCTGAGCAGATGAACGTCTCTCAGCGCACGATTGAGAGCCACGTATCCAATATGTTAGGTAAAACGAATCTCCATAACCGCACGGAGTTAGCTCGTTGGGCGATTGAGAGTAATATGGCTTAACAAATAAAAAGGCAAAATTAATAATAGAAATTATTAATTTTGCCTTTTTAAATTTTCGTTACCACCCATCTTGTTCGCTGTCAGATTTGCCCCACAGTTCTAGATCCAGTTCATTCAAATAAGTTAAGGCGCTTTGAAGTTGGCGAGTCGATCCTGAGAGTTCTAGGTCAAACCAGCCATCATCTCTAGCGTTGGCTCCTAAAAGGGCAGCAGCAATATTAACTGTGACACCGTGGTGAGAGACTAGTCGTGAGATGATTGGATCTTCCTGATATTCCTTGGGAATGCGGATTCTGACACGCATTTTAGTAGGTCTGTTATCTTCGTGCCCAGTCGTAGATTGAGCTGGTTTAGAGGTATTTACAGGCAAGTCATTTGTACTGTACATAGTCTTCAATTCCTCCTATTCAACATCTTTAATACTGGTTTTACGCTCTAGAATTTCTTTCAAGACCAGGGTCACTAACGCGAGTGCGCCAAGCAGAACGGCGGCTGAGAAAGATGCTTGAGTCTGGTATTGCTTATAAGCTTCCTCCACAAACAACGGCAGGGTTTGAGTTTTGCCCGCAATATTGCCAGATACAACCGAGACGGCACCAAACTCGCCCATGACTCTGGCGTTGGTCAAAATGACGCCGTAGAGGAGACCCCAGCGAATATTCGGCAGAGTGACGCGCCAGAAGATTTGCCAGTCATTCGCACCCAACGTTTTAGCCGCTTCTTCTTGATCTGAACCAGCTTCTTCCAAAACGGGAATCACTTCACGGGCGACAAAAGGCATCGTAATAAATGCGCTCGCCAATATCATTGCAGGCGCGGCAAAAATAATTTTTATGTTTGCTGCCGCTAGCAGCGACCCAAACCAACCATTGCGTCCATAGAGCAGCACGATCATCAGTCCAGCGACAACTGGGGATACGGCAAAGGGGATGTCTAAAAGGCTGATGAGAAAGGTTCGACCCCGAAATCGATGTCGTGCGACCACCCAGGCTGCACAGAGTCCAAACACGACATTCATCGGTACGACAATTAGGGCGATCAAGATAGTCAGCTTTACAGCATGAAGAAAGTTGGGTTCCGTCAGATTGTGTATAAAGGGGCCAATCCCTCCCTTAAATGCTTGCACAAAGACGTTGATGGCTGGAATGAACAGAATTACAGCTAAGTAAGCGATCGCTACCCCAATCAAAACAAATTTTACCCAGCTTTTTTCCTTCTGGATTGAGGAGACTTGAGGCGTTTTTGAATCTGGATTAAAAGACTTCCCTGCTACATTAGAGTTCATACCGTCGTCCCCACGCTTGCAAAAGATTAATTACGATTAGAACTAACAGCGAAATTACTAATAAAACGGTGCCAATCACCGTTGCGCCTGAATAGTCATATTGTTCCAATCGCTGAATAATCAAAACAGAGGCGATTAAGTCCTTAAAAGGTATATTCGCCGCCACAATTACGATCGAGCCATATTCTCCAACAGCACGGGCAAATCCCAACGCTACACCTGTTAAAATTGCTGGCATTAAAGGTGGCAAAACAACCCGCCAAAAGGTCTGAAATTTAGAGGCTCCCAAAGACCAAGCGGCTTCTTCAATTTCATGCTCCATTTCTTGCAATACAGGCTGCAAGGTTCGCACCACAAATGGCAAGGAGATAAACACCATCGCGATCCCCACTCCCAATCGCGTGAATGCCACCTTAATCCCCAAAGGTGCTAGCAGGGAACCAATCCAACCGTTCTCGCTGTAGACCGTTGCCAGTGTCAAACCCGCGACTGAAGTAGGCAGCGCAAAAGGCAAATCAATGGCTGCATCAATGAACCGTTTGAATGGAAACTCATAGCGAACCAAAACCCAAGCAATCAAAACGCCAAACACCCCATTCAGCAGTGCCGCAATCAAGGCTGTGATGAAGGTGACATCGTAGGTCGCAAGAGCGACGGGACTGGTAGCAATCCTCCAAAAATCAATCGGTTTCTCTGTACTTGCTTTCAACAGAAGGGCGGACACGGGCAGGATGAGCATGAAGGTGAGATACCCCAAAGTAATCCGCCAAGGCCAGGACATACTGGTTATCTGGTGAAATGGGTTTTTCGACACAGAAGTTTGTTGAGGAGGAGCCGATACAGCCATAGGAAAGTATCCAGGATTATAAGGATGATGAAATTTGGTACTTGTTCTTGGTTTTACTGGTGGCTAATTGCTAACGAATCTTAATCTTTTGTTGGTTGATCATGATGCAACTAGCAATTAGCTCCTAGTCAGTCTTTATCTGCCACCAGCTTGAATTTTGTCAAAAATTGTTCCGTCATCAAAAAACTTCTTCTGGATCTCGTCCCAGCCCCCTAAATCTTGAGCGGTGAAGAGAGTTTTAACTGGGGTATACTGCTTCGCGACTTCTTCCCCTACTGTCGGATCAACGGGTCGGAATCCCACCTTGGCAAATTCTCGTTGGGCTTCTGGGGTATACAGAAACTTGACAAACGCTTCTGCAATTTCTCTTGTGCCGTGTTTGTCAACGTTTTTGTCCACAACGGCGACAGGGCTATCGATGGAGATATTCGTATCGGGCACGACATAAGGCAGTTTCTGACCGTTTTGTCCAGCCAATATTACTTCGTTTTCATAGTTGATTAAAACATCTCCCTGTCCTTGCTTGAAAAAGACATCGCTGGCTTCGCGGGCGTCTCTCGGTAGCACGGGGACATTCTTGTAAACTTTAGTGACCAATTCTTGGGCTTTAGCATCATCACCGCCCGTTCTGGTCACAGAACCCCATAAACCTAAGAAGTTCCAGCGAGCGCCACCAGAAGTTTTGGGGTTAGCTGTAATGACTTGCACGCCATCTTTGGCTAAGTCTGCCCAGGTTTTAATTCCTTTAGGATTGCCCTCGCGAGTAACCAGTGCTGCAACAGATCTGGTGACAATTGCACCATTCGGTGCTTCTTTCTCCCAACCAGTTTCAATCAACCCGGCTTTCTCAATCTTCTCGGTATCAAGAGCGAGAGCCAGGTTTACAACGTCCGCCTCTAAACCATCGATTACGGCACGGGTTTGGGAGCCAGATCCACCATAGCTTTGGTTGAAGGTAACGTTTTGGTTGTGTTCCTGCTTCCACTTAGCAGTGAACTGGGGAATAATTTTTTCGTAGGCGGCGCGAGTCACTGCGTAGGAGACGAGGGTTACTTGTGCATCGCCGGTTTTTGCCGCGGGACTAGCACTACCTGGAGCAGTAGTTGTCGGGGAATTAGAGTTGCTGGGGGCGCAAGATGCGATCGCTACGCTTAAACTCATCCCCAATAGGAACAGAGACACAAAACCCTTCCGGGAAGTGACCTTCAGCCATCTGGCTGTCTGTTGTTTCCACGGTTGAAGTGCCTTAAGCCGAGTAATTTGCCACAAACGCATGAACGCTCTCCTTGAATCCCCGGTACATCGGTCGGGATACCGTAATTTTGGGTACGAACATAGATTTTACAGCAACTAAGAACGTTTGTGTCTAGTTCTGCGAAATTTCAACCAGAGGTTTGGTTGAGAGGAAGGGGAGGGCGATCGCGACTCCAGCCCAAATTAGTTTTGATGATTTGGCTGATGTTCCTGGGAAAGAATTGAGTATTAATACTGAAAGGACTGGATATTTAATTCAAAAATTGCTATTCTATACATTGGTTGCTGGTGTAGCTCAGGGGTAGAGCAGCTGATTTGTAATCAGCCGGTCGCAAGTTCAAATCTTGTCACCAGCTTTTTTTGTGAGTTTGTGCCTTTTAGTTTCCTAGAGTCGTTATCGAGTCTGAACTAGCTGACTGACAAAAGGCTAATTTAACCGATGAGCTGACAGCACATCCCTAATTTCAATATCCTCAAGTCCTTAAGTAGCCATGATGAACTGCGTTCTGGTATAGACAGCTCATCATGGCTACTTAGGAACGCGGATTAAATAATTCACACTCATTCACGTTCTATAGGCGCATGGCAATGCCATACCCCTATGCAGGAAATTGGCAGTTAATAAATCTATGCTCCTTAGCACCGTTCTGACACCGTCTCTGCTAGAACCAAGTTCAACCGCCTCACTGCGCTTTAGAAAAACGTGGCTCTAACGAAGGTCTTCTGAGTATTGATTTTGAAAAGCTTTGTAACTAATTCACGCTGCCTTAAAACACGAATCGAAAATTTCTGCTTTCCGTAGTTTTCCCATACGTAGTTTAAACAAGCATTTCATCAAAACTTCATCAAAACTTCATCTTTTGAGCGAAAAGAGGCTGCTAATTAAAGAATTTGTAAAGATAGACTCTGACTGAAAACCGTAGTGATAGTTCCTCCGTACAGTACACAGTCATTGTCAATCACCCTTAAAACTAAGCATATTTGCGTAGTTTTAGTTACTTGTTGAGCTTGACTGACAAAACTAGAAAAAATTAGCAGTCGGAGAACTACCCATGAAACTAATTAAGCTTGGTACAGCGATCGCTGCATTAACTGTAGCCACGATGTTCGATCTGCTCGGCGTTGCCAAACCCGCAGAGGCAGCGACCATGAAGCTGATTGGTCTAAACGACGATAACGGTCTAGTTTTCTTCAACCGCAAACTTTCCAAGGTTAGTAAAACTGTTGAGGTCACGGGGCTTAAGGGCGAAAATTTGCTAGGTATCGACTTTCGACCAGCCGATGGTCTTCTCTACGGTGTCACAGACAAGAACGGTATTTATACGATTGATACCACCACAGGTGCTGCGACTTTGGTAAGTAACCTCAGCGCTCCCTTCTCTGGAGGAGTCACGTCAGGATTTGACTTCAATCCAGTACCTGACCGCCTGCGGCTTGTCGGTAGCAATGACCAAAACCTTCGCATTAACGTAGATAGCGGTGCCGTGATTACCGATGGAACCTTAGCCTATGCGGCTGGCGATCCCAACTTTGGCACTAACCCCAATATTACCGCTGCGGCCTACACTAATTCGTTTGCTGGGACAACCACAACCGCACTGTACGGAATTGACTTTGCTCTCGACACATTGGTTCAGCAGAACCCGCCCAATGCTGGCATTCTGAACACGATTGGCTCCCTAGGTGTTGATTTCGGCGAAACTGGAGGATTTGACATTGTAACGACCAAGAAGGGAGGTAGCATTGTCAATAATGCCTTCGCAGCTTCTGGCTCGAACATTTACAGCATTAACTTGACCACAGGTGCTGCTACAACACTGGGTACTTTTAATGGCGGCGGCAATATTGTTGGTCTTGCTGCCACCTCCGTTCCGGAGCCTGGTACTGTTGGCTCTTTGCTCGGTTTCGGTGCGCTTGCCTTACTAAGTCGCAGCCGCCGTCGTGTCAAGTCAGCTAATTAAATATAGTTTCAAGATTTCATACTTTGCCTTTGTGCTTTTTGGGCTTTCAGTAGGGCGGGCATTGCCCACCCTACTGAACTTAAAAATCTACAGTTAATGGCGCACGAGGGAAGGGGATCACATCCCGAATATTGCCCATTCCGGTCATAAATTGTACTAAGCGCTCAAACCCCAAACCAAAGCCAGCGTGAGGAACCGTGCCATAGCGACGTAAATCGAGATACCACCAATAATCTGCTGGATTTAGCCCTTGAGCTTGAATTCGTCGTTCTAGCACATCCAGACGTTCTTCCCGCTGCGATCCCCCAATAATTTCGCCAATTTTGGGAGCGAGGATATCCATTGCGCGGACGGTTTTTTCATCGTCGCTCAAACGCATATAAAAGGCTTTAATTTCTACTGGGTAGTCGGTGAGGATGACAGGTTTTTTGAAGACTTCTTCAGCCAGATAGCGTTCGTGTTCTGACTGCAAATCCAAGCCCCATTTGACGGGATACTCGAATTTTTTATCGGCTTTTTCCAAAAGCGCGATCGCATCCGTATAAGCCAACCGTTCAAACTCGTTGTTAATGATATTGTCTGCTGTAGCGAGAACGGAGTTATCAATCCGCTGGTTAAAAAACTCCATATCTTCAGGACACGTATCCAGCACATACTTAAAAACGTGCTTCAGGAAGGCTTCTGCTAAGTCCATATTGCCTTCTAAATCGCAGAAAGCCATTTCTGGTTCTACCATCCAAAATTCTGCCAAGTGGCGAGAAGTATTGGAATTTTCTGCTCGGAAGGTGGGGCCAAAAGTATAAACATTGCTGAATGCCATTGCCATGACTTCCGCTTCCAGTTGCCCGCTGACGGTGAGATAGGCAGGGCGTCCAAAAAAGTCTTTGCTGTAGTCAATCTCCTGAGCGTTTGTGCGGGGGATATCCTTCAGGTTGAGGTTGGTGACGGTAAACATCTCTCCCGCCCCTTCACAGTCGCTAGCGCTGATAATCGGAGTATGAACCCAGAGGAATCCTCGCTCTTGAAAGAATTGGTGAATTGCATAGGAACAGGCGTTGCGGACGCGGAACACTGCGCCAAAGGAATTGGTGCGCGATCGCAAATGTCCAATTGTTCGCAAAAACTCAAATGAGTGACGTTTCTTTTGCAACGGATAGGTTTCGGGATCGGCTTCCCCATAGACTTTCACCGTTTCTGCCTTCAGCTCAATCCGCTGTCCTTTTGCCGGAGACTCTACCAGCACACCCGCAACTTCTACAGAAGCACCCGTGTTCAGCTGCTTAATGATGTTTCCATAATCTGACAAATCCGGATTGAGTACCACTTGGAGATTAGCCATTGATGAGCCATCGTTGACTTCAACAAAGGCACATTCTTTCAATTCCCGCTTCGTTCGTACCCAGCCTTTGATCGTCAGCGGCTCATCTGGCTGACCATTTCGCAATATGTCTGCAATCCGTCGAGTCACCATGTTGTTATCTGTTGTTATCTGCTAAGTGAAGGTTTCGATAGTTAAAGGGTTGAAAATTGAGGGTTGAAGCTTTAACTTTCAACTTGCCACCTTTTCAACCTGCTAACCCCTACCCAGCGCAGGACTTCAAGATCCAGCCTACAACAATGCCAAGTCCTGCAAAGCGGACAGCTTGCCAAAAAGGTTCTTTTAAACTGTCCCAAGAAAATAGACGACTTTCTAAGTTAAGTTCTATAGTATCCAGCTCTTCTTTGATGCGCCGCAGCTCGACTTGAAGTTGTCGCTGCTGGGAAAGCTTTTGTTCCTTTTTTATATCGTCTAATCGCTGTTGGAGTTCTGCTTGCCGTTGCTTGTCTTGCTGCACTTGGGCATAGCGTTCTTTGAGATCCGCAAGCGAAGTCTCAACGTCCAAGAGCGATCGCTCAAATTGCTCTTGATCCCCAAGTGGGGAAGGTGATGGATCTGATCCTTTTGGACGGCGCGGCATACAGTAGAGTAGGGATAAATGCGAGTCTATCTTCAGTATGTCTCAACCGACCCAGCTTTCTAAAACCTCTGACTTGAACGAACTGAGTACCCTGGAACTCGCTCAAGCTCTGGCAGAACGCTTGAGTATTCAACCGAATGATTGGCATCGGCTCAAATCTAACCGCAAAGTTCGCGCTGGCGAACAAGCTATCGCCGCACTGGTATTCCTCCTGAAAGATCAACCGGAAGAAGCGTTGGTGCGCTTTCAGCAGGCTTCTGGCTGGCTGGACAAGTCTATCTCAGCACCGCCTTGCCCAACTCATGGACACAACCGTTAGAAAAGCAGGGGTTGCCGGAAGCGATTTCTGACTTGCTTGCAGAGTCTGAGTTCCGTTCCCTGGTGGTTCCAGTGGACTTGATCGAAGATTTGGTGGAGGATACACATGCCTCTGCCGCTTTCTGCTTCGTCGTCAGGGAGATGTTGTTCGGGGTCAGAATGGCAATCACAGGGGGGAGAAAAGCCCGTTCCTTCGTCTGAAATTACCCACCAATATTGTCCTTCTACCATCGAAAAGCGGACGGACACGGTCTTACTGGGATCGAGCTTATTGCCGTGTTTTGCCGCATTGACTAGCGCCTCTTGCAGCCCTAGCCGAATTTCTGCTTGCCACCGGGATGGAATCTGAGCTAACAGAAGATCCAGAACGGGACAAAGGTAGAGGGTAGAAGCGAAGCTTATCGTGCCCCAAGTTCGCCTTACCGGACGCTGTGAGATAGCAATCACTCAAAAAACCTCTAGACTTTCATTCAATAGAATTAACAGTCAGATGCCGAAGGGTATGCGCGTAGCGCTATACAGCTTTGATACGAGTAGTTTTGGACTCATCTTATGCGTACAACATCTCTTGCGTACAATCAGAGGAATCACGTAGATTCGAGATGATGTCCAGGCTTAAGTACACCTATCGCCAAGCATTAATCATTGCGTATTTGTCCGGTACTCTCTTTTTTTAATCGAGGATACCAACTACATTTTTCCGTTAGATTACTTGGCAAATTGCTAGCTTTCTGACGGATACGAATAACTTGCTAACTTCTGACCTCTAGAGGAGTGCTTTCTATCCTAAAAGTTGTAGGATAAACCACTTTCTCTATTGTAACAAAATCTTCTAAAAAAGCCACCCCGAACCTCAGTCAAGTACACTACAGAGGGCCGTCATTGGCGTACAAGAACGGCGGCACATTCAACGTGAGACGTTTGGGGAAAGAAGTCAGCAGGTTGTACGCGGGTTAGCTTATAGGCACCCGATTGACACAATAATTTAAGATCGCGAGCTAGGGTAGCGGGTTTACAACTAACGTAGACAATCCGACTCGGCTGAATTTCTAAAAGGGTTTCTAAGACATCGCGACCGTCCTTCGGACGCCCTGAGCTAACGCATCCCTGCCGCGGGGGATCGAGCAATACAATATCTGGCTTCACGTCCAGCGTGGGCAACAACGTCTCTACGGTTCCCGTATAAAACTTTACATTCGTGATGTTATTCAATTGGGCATTGAGAGTCGCTTGCTCGACTGCTTCTGGCTGCATCTCCAAGCCAATTGCCTGCTTTACCTTCTGCGCCAACGGCAAGGTTAACGTGCCAATGCCGCAGTAGGCATCTACTAGCACCTCATTGCCTTGCAGATTCAGTTCATCAGCGATCGCCTGTAACAGCGCTTCAGCTTGCTCTGTATAAACTTGAAAAAAGGTGTCGGGACGCACTTGGAACTGTAAACCCGCGAATTCCTCAAGCAAGTAAGGTTGTCCGGCGATACAGCGGGTTTCCCTGCCAAAAATTGCATTGGTGCGATCGGGATTGCAGTTCAGCGAGACGCCCACTAGCTGGGGGTACTGAGTTAACCACTCCTGAGCTTGAGCATCGATCCCGGCAAGATTCCAATCTTTGACGACCAAGGTTAGCAATATTTCGCCCGTGCGTCGCCCAATCCGCAGCCCCAAATGACGGATTTTCCCTCGGTGAAGTTTTTCATCATAAATTCCCCAACCCCGCTCCTGGATGTCTTGCTTGACTTCTGCCAGCAAGGGATTCAAACGCGAGTCTTGAACCGGGCATTGATTCAAGTTAATCAGGTGGTGGCTGCCTTTTTGGTAATAACCTGCTTGGACTTGACCCGTAGATGACCGTTTTACCGGATAGGTCGCTTTGTTGCGATAGCCCAACGGATCGGCAGCGGCTAGGACGGGATCGACCGTTGGCTGGGCGATCCCGCCAATGCGTTCTAGGGCTTGGATTACCTGATTTCTCTTGGCTTCTAGCTGGTGTTGGTAGTCAATATGCTGCCACTGACAGCCCCCGCACTTATCTGCCACAATGCAGGATGGACGGATGCGATCGCTAGATGCTTCCAAAATCTCGTCCAATTTGCCGTGGGCATATTGAGGTTTGACTCGCACTAAGCGCACGCGAACGCGATCGCCCGGAACCGTATCCGGGACAAAAACTACCCGACCTCCCAAACGACCCACTCCGTCACCGCTGTCACTAAGATCGCTGATGATTATTTCCACCAGTTGACCTTGTTGCCAAAGGTCTTCACCCGCCTCGCTAGAACCTGTATTTAGTGATTTTGTTAGTGACATATTATCTCTGTCTCTTTATTTGTGTCCCACGGACTCGTTAAACTACGAATGATATTCTGAATCATCCCGATAATCATGAGTGTAGTTAGCCAAGTTATTCTCAAAGCAGACGACGAACTTCGTTACCCCAGTAGTGGCGAACTCAACAGCATCAAAGACTTTTTGCAAACTGGCGCACAGCGGGTGCGTATCGCCAACACGCTGGCTGAAAATGAGAAAAAAATTGTTCAAGAAGCCAGTAAGCAGCTCTGGCAAAAACGCCCGGACTTCATTGCGCCAGGGGGAAATGCCTACGGGGAGCGGCAACGGGCGCTGTGCCTGCGGGATTACGGCTGGTACTTGCGTCTAATTACCTACGGAGTTCTGTCCGGTGACAAGGAACCGATTGAAAAAATTGGTTTGATTGGCGTGCGGGAAATGTACAATTCCCTCGGCGTTCCTGTCCCAGGCATGGCTGAATCTATCCGTTGCTTGAAAAAAGCCTCCCTCGACTTACTTAGCGAGGACGATGCAATAGCCGCGGCTCCTTATTTCGACTACATTATTCAAGCCATGTCCTGATTCTATCGCTATCAAACAGAACATGCGAGCGCGGGTGAAGAAGAAAGATTCTTCTTCACTTCTTGTCTTTATGCTTGTAGCGACATGCTTGTAACGACAAAAAACCGACAGTCTCTCTACAGAATCTGTCGGCTGGTCGTGTGTTCCCTATTGATGACTCGGCTAGAGTTCAGTCGTCTCTTAGTATGACCACTCAGCCATACAGGGAGAACGATATCAATCATCTTCTTCTGTGATTGCGATCGCACAAGAAGATCGCTTACGAATGCGTAGGACAAAGTTGCAGGCGCAGTAGTATCTTGCGCGATCGCCCAAAAGACAAAAATCTCCCCAGCCTAAAAAAAGCCTAAAAAGGAGACCATAGTTTGCTAGCTCAGTGTAGACTCTTGGTACAAGATTGATACGCCAAAAGGAGCGCAACGAATGGAATGTCTTTCCTGAAAAGATTGCCTAGGGCAACCCTGGCGTTGCTTCTGGGTACTTATTGCGTATACGGCTGGTTGTTTTCCTTTACATATACCTGGGAGATTTTGCTGTTAGAGATAGGAGTAGCCTTGTTGATAGCTTTGGTTTTAACGGCTCCTATCAGGCTCTTAAGAATCTTTTTTGCCCGTTGGATGAATTCCGATACTAGAGCCTTCCTTTCAGTCATAACCGGAGCTTTGGCTGGGGTCTTTATCCTCACCTGGATTAATATTTTTGCCAATATTTTTGTTCTACTCTCAGCAGGTGCCCTAGCTAGACTAGACCTTCAAACTGCTAAATTCAATGCACTGCAAGCTTTTTGGATTCTCGTTGCCGTATCTTGGAGCGGGTTTGGTTTAGGCTTGATACTAAATCGTTTGTTGCTACATCCATCTTTTTAGCCAACGCCTCCATCAGCTTCTGTCTTGCCTTTAGTAGGCACAAACCATAGATTGCAGCGCTGATTGACTGACAAAAGGGCATGGGACTGGAACAAAAGCTAGGAGGGAAGCAGAGCTTGATTTAAGCTGATGAGTTACCACACTAATCGGTCAAATCAATGTCACCTACTTCCCGTCTTTCTGATGCGTTGTGTCCTTATCTGGGTCAATGTGAGATTCCGTGGCAAGATGTGCGCCATCTGCAAACGCTCTGTTGGATGATGATTGGCATAATTCAAAGCCAAAATGTTCATCTCAATAGATTTGAGGTGTATGTCATCAGTCGGGCTAAAGTTGCTCAGTCGCACCAACCACGGTTTCGGCGTTGGTTATCGAATCGACGAATTGATGTTGTTTCAGCCCATCATGCCCTCATCAAGCAAGCTCTCTGCCAGTGGAAGAGCCAACGACTGTATCTGAGCTTGGACACAACCGTAGTGTGGAATTGTTTCTGCATCGTCTGGATTGGGGTGGTGTATCGGGGCAGAACGGTTCCGGTAGCTTGGCGAGTGGTGGCGCAATCGAGCAGTAAGGTACGGTTGTGGACGCTTCAACGGGTGCTGCGGCAAGCGGCACGAGTGATGCCCCCTGGCGTAGCCGTTGTCCTGTTAGCAGACCGGGGCTTTGAGCAATGGCAAGTTGATGAAGTACCTCAAAGAAACCCTGGGTTGGCATTTTCGGATTCGCATTAAGCGCTCATTCCAGTTTCAACTTAAGGGGCAGTGGCGCAAAGTATCGTCGGTGGCGTTGCAACCGGGGCAAGCCTACTTCACTCCTGGGGTTGCAGTCGGCAAAACCAAGCCCTATTCGAGCGTCTATCTTGCATTTGCCCATGATAAGCAAAGTAATGAAACCTGGGTGATTGTGAGTGACGAACCAACCACCCTGCAAACTTTTGCCCAATATCGCTTGAGGTTTCAGGTGGAAGAATCGTTTTTGGACATTAAGTCGAACGGGTTAAAACTGGAAGCGTCAAGGCTGCGGGACAAGTTTGCCCTGTCTCAGTTGTGCGCTGTCATTGCCTTAACAATGTTATTTCTGGTATTACAAGGAGTGCAAGTCGTTGTATCAGGCAAGCGTCGTCAAGTCGATGCTCACTGGCAACGAGGGATGAGTTACCTCAAACTGGGTTGGAACTGGATTCGCCTTGCCATTACACAGCAATGGAAAATTCAGGTTGCTCCGTTTCTCCCTGGTGCACCTGACCCGCAACCTGCCCTTGCTTCCAAGCGACAATACGATGAATCCTGCAAGCGTGAATTTACGGTCCTCACCCGCATTCCTGCTTCTTAATTTTGTCAGTCAAGCAGGATTGCAGCCTATCGCGCCTTTAATTTCTCTCAATGGACACTGTAAATACCGTCACACAGGGCAAGTCAATGGGTGCTAGATTTCTGGAAACTAGAGTAAGCGTTTAACTGTCCTCTTGCTCTACAGCAGTCTTGCTGTGGGGCAGTTTTGTTTTTAACACCTACGAAGGAAAGTTAAAGAGAGCGATCTCATCTCTTCTGGTAAAGTCTACCTGCGCGGTATCCCTTAATCTTGCTCCGGTAGCTGAACCTGCACTCCGCCTTCCGGCGTAATAATGACTTTACCACCCAGCGCCTCAATCCGACTGATAGCAATCTTGCGCGTGCGATCGTCAATAACTGGATTTGTTAACACCAAAATCCAGCCAGACACTTGAGCCTTTCTGCTATTAGGGTTGCGAACTAAAAACTCAGATGTTTGGCGAGAAATTTCTGCTACTGATTTGCTTTCTGGATCGGAATAAACCTTCGCCCATTCCACTGCCTTCTCAAAGGATTGCCTTGCCGCTTGAGCATTTCCTAAAAACAACAATTCGTCCATCCCTTTGTAACGCCAAATAAAATAAGACTTGGGTGGAACTTGAGGAGTAAGTGACTTTAGCCCTTTTTCCATCAAAGCAACAGATCGTTCTGGCAGCGCTGCGTATAAAGAACTACTAGCTGAAAGAAAAAGATACGCTTCCCGAAATCTGGGATCGCGGTTTACTATTATTTCAAAATATTCTGGGCTGAGGGTATAGCCAGTAACTTTACGAACTTCATCATCACCAAAATACTGTGCAAATCCAAGAAATACCCAGTCGGCCAAAAGATTATCAAATCCAAAGTCCGGAAATTTCTGGAGCAAATTGAGACGGATGTTTTCTGCTTCTACTTCTTTTTCTAGTTCTTCTGCTGAGGCAATTTTTGCTTTTGAACTTAGTTTATTTAATTGAGGTATCTGTAATACTCCAATTGCCAAAACACACAGCAGGGCTAAGAAGGACGCACCTACTAGTTGACTGAAGCTTTGACGAAATCGAGAAAGCATTTATATCACCTGCTTAAAAGTAAAAAAGTATAACTAGTCTTTTAAAAGTTTAAAGTTTTTTCTTTATCGTTTGTAGCTGTATAAATAATATAATAAGATTGATTAAGTTTTTATAATAAATATGATATTTTCTTCTAGAAGTATATTAGTTTAAGATGATGATAGTCTAACTTTGATAAGAAATGATAAAAACTGAGTTGGAGTATGGCAACTTCTTTGGCTTCTGCTGATGCATATTGGAAATATCTCGAAAAGGCTTGTATTTGCCTCGATTCAAATGTGCGATCGCGTATAAACACCATTCTTGATGGTACTTCTTGGGATGACCCCACATCCGCCTTAGATTTAAATAATATTGCAGTAGTGGCACTCATTGAGGCAGAACAGTCTCACGAGCCATCTGTGCGTTCGCTTTATGTTGAGATGGCTTTAGAGGCCTTAAATAGGGGGGCAGAGTTGGATGGTAATCCCCTCTGCACAGCTCATCTGGCTCTAGTCCTAGCCATGATTGGAGAAAGCGAACAAGCGATGCAGACAGCTTTTTCTACCTTTGTTGCTACCCTCCAGCCTGCTTATATCAATGATAAACCAATTGCTCTAGGTATAGTATATCTACCTCCTACTCCCACTAGCTTAATAGATTTCCAGTATGAGAAACTAGCTCAAATTCTGCAAATTGAAGATGGCTATTCTCAAGCACTGTTGTTATTCAGTGAAATTTTGTGTTGGGCAACTCTCGTCTTTTACAATAAAACAGGACTACGATTATTAAATTTAGCTGCTCAACTATCACCCGATTCCCTTGCAGTTAATCTAAAACTGGGAATTTCTAGTTTGATGAATAATCAATGGGAAGGACTCTTGTATTTAAACCGCGCTAGGCAAAAAGCAGCAAATTCGGCAATTATGCTGCAAGCGCTACATTTAGCTTATCGAGATATACAACAGATAGAACCTGCTGGTTTATGGCTAGAAATTGGGCGAAATATCAGCAAGAAAATGCCAGGTTCTGTAGAGTGGAAATGGACTAATAAAGAAGCTGACAGTTTACTAACTTATGTACCTTTCGAGGGCAAATTATTATTAGCGGTTGAACCAAGTTTACGCAGTATTGTAACCAGCGTACTGATTGCTGAAGGAGACTGGTTCGAGAAAGAAATGGAGTTTTGGCGAAACTGGATAAAACCCGGTATGACGGTTATCGATGTGGGTGCGAATGTAGGAGTATATACTTTCAGCGCTGCTTTAAAGGTGGGAGCGGAAGGATGCGTACTAGCTGTTGAACCTTTTTCAGGCTGCGTTCGTTGTTTGCAAGAAACCTGTAAAGTTAATGACTTAAGTTGGGTTAAAGTTTGTGCAGGAGCAGCAAGCGATCGCAATGGCACAGCCCGATTGTCTCTCCATGCTGCTAGTGAACTTAACGAAATAGTTTCTAGTGATGCAGAAGCAACAAACCAGCATGGTAATTTTGAGGAAATTGACTGCTTTTCTCTTGACAGTCTAATTGAACGCGAACATGTCAAGCAGGTTGATTTATTGAAAATTGATGCTGAAGGACATGAAATGAAAGTGTTAGAGGGAAGCAGCCAGATTCTCAGCGAATTTACTCCTGCTATACTTTACGAAAATATTGCAGGTAGTAAAAGCAGTAATCTAGCTGTTGCCGATTTTCTGACATCCAGAGGCTATCAACTATTTCGATATCAGCCTTACCTACAGCAGCTTATTCCAGTTAATTCTGCTGAAGATTTGCAAGGTAAATTGAATATAATTGCTTTGCACACCCAGGAATTATAAAACCTCAGTCGTTAATAATTATTAAACACTCAAAAGCGAGGAATATAAAATGTCAGTTTTTCTTTCCAGTTTAAAGAAAAGCGGTCACTTGAATCAGCTCCATCTAACTATATGTAATGTTGGTTCTCGTAAATTAGGAAGTCACGATGACTACACCAGCCTTGGCTGGGATATCTTTGCACCTCGGCTCACTATATACGGATTCGATGCAGATGTAGATGCTTGTGATGAAGCGAACGCTGAGCTTGAAGCTAGACAAATAAATTGGACAGAAAAACACATTCCCTTAGCACTGGGAAATTCTGTAGGAGAGTCTACACTCTATGTAACCAAACATCCCATGTGTAGTTCCTTATATCCACCCAATGAACCATACTTAGCTAGGTTTGGCGGACTTCCAGAGTTAGTAAATTTAGATTTTACTCTAGAAATTGAAACCACAACTTTAGATGCTTTTTGTCAAACAGAGGGAATCCAAGAGATTGATTTTCTTCAGGTTGATGTTCAGGGTGCGGATCTGCAAGTTTTGGAAGGAGCTTCTGAGATATTAAAACGCAGTACTCTGGCTGTTCAAGTTGAAGTTGAATTTTCTCATTTATACGATAAACAGCCTTTGTTTGCGGATGTAGACACTTATCTCCGAAAAAAAGGCTTTACATTATTTGACTTAGCTACTTCTTATCGTACTCGTGCGCGATCACCTATTCATTCAAGAGTTCGTGCTGGACAATTACTTTGGGCAGATGCGTTTTACTTCCGAGATTTGATTAGAGAGGATATCAGTATCCCTTTAAAAACACCAAAGCAAATTTTTAAGTTAGCTTGCATGGCCGATATAATGAATTTTCCAGATTATGCTCTGGAACTATTGGAGTATTTGACTCTGCAATATGGAACTGATGCAAATTATAATTTTGCTAACAATATCATTGAGAGTTTGGCTCAATTTCCTGGGCTGATACAGCAAGGATTAGGTTCCTTGCCTATTGTGGAAAAAATTCGCGATCGCGTTAGTGGCGATGTTCAAGGTTTGCTTGCTTAAGTACGATTGCCTTGAGTATACTTTTCCCACATCTGCTCGTAAGCCTTTTCCATTTCGCGGGTGAACTGCTTAGCATTCCACAAAGGAGCTGTTTGCCGCGATTGTTTCAGTTTCCAAGCAACTTGTTGCCGCAAAACTGCATCTTTCCCTAAACGAACTCCCCATTCTACATATTCTTCATCCGTCCAAGCGATACCTTCTGTTATACCTGCATTTATCATCATGCCGTAGCTGTTACGTGCAGAAAATTGCTCACCCACTCGCGTTACCAAAGGAATACCCATCCAGAGTGTTTCTAGAGTAGTTGTAGCTCCGTTGTAGGGATAAGTATCCAGTACCACATCAGCAACACCCAGGTTAGCTCGATGAACTTCTTCTGAAATGTCAATTGGCATAAATTTCAGGCGAGCGCAATTCACACCCTCCTCTACAGCAATCTTTTCAAAAAAAGTTCGTGAAGATTTTTCATCAGATGGGCCTTTGATCAGAAAATAGCTATTCGGTACTTCTTTGAGAATCCTCATCTGTAGTCGTACATTATCGGGGTTCCGTTTATACCCCTTCTGTGCAACAAAGTACACAACAGCATCATTGGGAATATCTAGCTGATCGCGCCGCAGAGTAGGCGCAGCTACTTCAAACCCATCAACTGCGACATAGGTATTGGGCAGCCGCCAAATAGTTTCTGTATAGTGTTCCTGAGCATAATCAGGCAGAACATAAGGATCTGCAATAAAGTAGTCAATGGATGGTAACCCTGAAGCATCCCATCCTAACCAACTTACTTGAATTGGAGCAAGCTTTCTGTTAAAAATTTGACACGTATGCCCAGATGTAATACTATCGAGATCGACTAGAATATCAAGTTCATCCTCCTCCATTTGCTTAAGAATTTCTAAGCCGAGAACATCAGCACGGTAAGCACGATCGCTGTTACCAACAAACCAATTTTGAGTAAAATCATCAATCGATAAATAGCCTACCAGATAAGTGTGAATTTGGAACCGTTCCCGATCGTGATGCTTAAATAGCCAGCGAGATATCCAGCCTACCGAGTGTCTTCTTAGGCATTGAGAAACATAGCCAATTTTGAGAACTTTTTTCTTTTTAGTTAATATTTGAGTAGAAGGCACCTTTTGATTTTCTTCTACTCTTGCTGCTTCTTTTATTGATTTTTGATGATTTTCATAGCAAATCTGAGCAATCTTATTTTGAATCAAGCGATTATTAGGAAGGTCATCTTTGAAGTATGGGGCAAAAAATGGTGTGACCAAAAGAGATGGTAAATAGTCTACGTTTATATTTAGTGGCCATTCTTTTATAAGTGAAAGCAGCAGTTCTTTATGTAATGCAAATGTCAAACACGATTCTTCCCAATACCCCGATGCAGACATCAATGCTCTAATTATTAGGTAATTGCTGTAAACCTTTTCTAGTAAAGATGTAGATGACTCATAGCAGTGCTTTGCTGTTTCTATACCTTTATCGTATTCATAACAGTTTTGATAAAAAACTGTTAGCTGCGACTGAATCTGAGGAAGGTTATTACATCTATCTAGACACAATTCAGCATAGCGCGATGCTATTTTAGGTTGGTTTCCAGAGTAAGCAATTTTTATACAAGTAAGTATCACAATATCAATTATTGTTTGAGGCTCATTACCATAGTTTATGCAAGCCTCAGTAAATGCGAGAACTGCCGGGTCAGCATAGGCATAAGTCATAAGGCTTACTAAAACTTGTTGCAATAAATTAAACTCTACATTGCATTCCTTTTCCTGCAACAACTCAATGATTCCTGATTCTGTTATATCTTTACCTGTAAAGTTTTCCAGTTGAATAGAAAGTAAAATAATATGTAAGATATTGTTAGCATCTGTTGGAGCAATTTCCCGGATATGTTGGCGGATAGCCCAGGCAATTTGATAATCTTCAATAACTTCTCGTCGCTCTGCTTCTGTTAGCAGAACTTGAACCAATTCCGCTGTCCACAGCTCTATTTCTTCTAGTTCTCCCTCTGCAATTCCCAGCATCCAAGTTGTCTGAGCCTCAGCTTCCTGCCCCTGCAACAGAAGCATTAATCCCAAAAGCCAGTAATAAGCCTTTACTTCAGGTTCAACTGAAATTGCTGTCTCGTAAAGGTCTGCTGCTTTGCTATAAAATCCTTGAAGTAGGTATTGATTTGCTTGTTTTTGCCAATCCGTAGCAGTTGTTACAACTTGTGAAGAAGTCATAAAATTTTAAATTTTAGTATTAACTAACGTATGTTTATTTTAAGTCCGAATTCTTAAAAAATAAGTGGGTGGGTAAATCTATACCACCCACTTATTTTGTCAAGTTCAACCTACTGTTTCCGTCATGCAGGTATTTGTTGGATAGTAATTACTGTGTACCACCAACTTGAACTTGGTTAGTATTGCATCCGGCACCAGCAGCAGTACCAGTACCAACGAGGGGAGTTGTACCAAAACCGCCAGCTGTTTTGCTCTCACACAAAACGGCAACGCTTGTGTACTCACCAGCACCAGCAGCAGTGCCAGTACCAGCCAGAATCAGGGATACATAGCCAGTATAGTTTTTCAGAGGTGCAGTAATGTTGGAAGGTATACTAGAATAGCTTGACGCGTATGAACCAGTGCCTGCACCAGCGGTAGATGCACCGTATATATAGTTGACAGTTTGGGTTTTGATGCCAATGCCCGAAGCCGGGATAGCTGCCGAACCACCACCGATGAAAACGCTTTTTTCCGTGAAGTTTGCCTGCTGAGCTTTATTCAGGGAACCGACGTAAGTCTTGGCTTCAGACTGCTTGCCCTTGTTGGCTTGGCTAAGGAAGGACGGCAGAGCAATGGCAGCCAGAATACCGATAATGATGATAACGACGAGTAGTTCAATCAGGGTGAAACCTTCGTCCTGCTTTTTCTGGTTGAGGTGTTGCAGAAATTTGGCTTTCAGTTCGGTCTTCATGAGCGTTTCTCCTTGGGGTGGGGGATGCTTGACTTGTACTCCTAGATGTAACTTACCCACATCCGATCAATTTCATATCATCCTCCGCAAAAAATTTTGGTTACCGTTTCCAAAGCTCTTACGCAGATAGTTCTAAAAGTACATAGCGAAAGAAATCTAGCTTGCTGAGAAGTTCTTTCACTTCGTTGAGGGCTTCCATGAAGGTCACAGGTTCCAAGGTTACAGGGTTCAGCGGTTTTACCTTAAGCCAGCGTTCCGTCAGAAATTTAACAGGCTTTGGCTCTTCCCACAGGGGTAGCAAGCAAATTAGTATACTACTGTCTATCTGGACAGGAGCCATAGCTGGGTGGGTGACATAACCGCTAATTTCAAAAGCTTTCTGCTCCACAAGGCACTTTAGAAGGTCTTCCTTGACCTGAGAAGTCCTTAGTTGAGGATGTAGATGTACCTTAGCGGCTTGCCAATCCGATAATTCCCACTGTTCAACTGGCGTGAACGAGTCTGCGTGACTCGAATGACCGCACCAAAAATCCAACAACCGATGAACTGGGTGCATAAGTTCAAAAAGATGCAGCCGTTCCTCTGTAGAAACTTCTGGTAAACTCATCCCCCAAAAAGCTGGCAAATTTTCTGGCTCATTAAATAAGTCAGTGACATCCCAGTGTCGCCAGTTCACCATGCTGATAAATTCTAGGTCTGCTGCTCTCAGAGCAGCGAACAAATCAGGAATCGTGTAACCTTTATCACCTTGGAACAGATAGTTCATCAACACCCCCTCTTTGCCATCTTCTTTTTCATAGCTGGGATTCCAAGTTTTAGCTTTTATGTCAACACCGTCTTTTAAAGCCTTCATGGTTTCTACAGCAATTTCTATTTCCATCTCCTCTGGGTTACTATCCATTAGCCCCATCATCTTGAAAACTTCTTGGGTACGATAATGGGTAAATCTTTGCAAGGAACTATGCAAATTACTGCGAATAATACCTTTTGGCTTTAGTATAGATTTCAGGGCGGCTAAGCCAACAGATATATCTGGGAACAAATAAAGAAGCTCATCACAATTAATATAGTCAAATTTTAAACGTAGTTTTGGTAAGTCATAAAGAGAGAGAATGTGAAACTCTGTATTTTCAAAACCATGATATGTTAGGCGTTGTTGTGCTAATTTGATTGACTCTTCTGATATGTCTATGCCAACTATTTTTGCGCCTGGATTTGCTTCTGCTAATATTAAGGTTTTGTAGCCAGTACCACAACCTGCATCTAAAATTAATTTTTCTTTAGTATCTATAATTTTTTGATTTCTTAAGTAGTAAGGTGTTACTAAATTATGAATAAAAAGATAGTTAGGATTATCCTTAGGAGATTTATCTATTGGAATTCTGGGATAGGGTCCAAAGTCAAATTGCTGACGAATTCTTTCTAGTAACTCTGATGCTTGGTCGTTCATGCGGAATACTTCCTGATACTGGAATTTTAAACATTTGGGAAGCGGGTCAAAATATAGTTAATGCCAGCACTCCCCCTTCAAGGGTTCCCATTTATGGGCAAAAATATACAGCTAGCGAAAGTTTCTTACGCTCATCGCCTCCCCATCCTCCCAAACCGCTATACTAGACTAAGCGTAGTCGTTATGAGTTTGTATAATTACCATGACCAACCCAACAGTAGAGAACTTGGTGATTATTGGTTCTGGCCCTGCGGGATATACCGCTGCTATCTATGCGGCGCGGGCGAATCTGAAACCCTTTGTGTTTGAAGGCTTTCAAGCTGGGGGGCTACCTGGTGGGCAGCTGATGACCACGACGGAAGTGGAGAACTTTCCGGGGTTTCCAGAAGGGATTACCGGACCAGAATTGATGGATCGGATGAAGGCTCAGGCTGAGAGATGGGGGGCTGAGTTAGTTACCGAGGATGTGATATCGGTGGATTTGAGTCAGCGTCCTTTTACTGTTCGGTCTGAGGAACGAGAAGTTAGAACTCATAGTATTGTAATTGCTACGGGGGCGACGGCGAAGAGGTTAGGGCTGCCCAGCGAGCATGAATTTTGGAGCCGGGGGATCTCGGCTTGCGCGATTTGTGATGGTGCGACGCCTATCTTCCACGGTGCGGAACTGGCTGTGGTTGGTGGGGGTGACTCGGCGGCTGAGGAATCAGTTTACCTGACTAAGTATGGCGATCGCGTTCATATGCTGATTCGCGGCGACAAGATGCGGGCAAGTAAAGCGATGCAGGATCGGGTGCTGAATAACCCTAGAATTACCGTTCACTGGAACTCTCAGCCTGTGGATGTTGTCGGTGAAGATGGTCGGATGACCGGGATTAAGCTCAAACATACTCAAACGGGTGAAGAGAGTGTTCTCCCTGTTAAAGGATTGTTCTACGCGGTTGGTCATCAGCCCAACACCTCCCTATTTAAGGGACAGATGGAATTGGATGAGGTTGGTTATATCGTCACGAAGCCTGGTTCGGTGGAGACGAGTGTAGAGGGCGTCTTTGCTGCGGGTGATGTCCAGGATCGTGAATATCGTCAGGCGATTACTGCGGCGGGTACTGGGTGTATGGCAGCAATGTTGGCGGAACGATGGCTATCCGTTAATGGTTTGCTCCAAGAGTATCGTCAGCAGATACATACGTCTGAAGAGCCAGATACACCGGCAGATGAACCGGGTGATAAGATAGCTGAGCTGAATCCAGAAGCGGCGTTTAACCCGCAAGCGACGCGGCATGAGGGTAGCTATGCGCTGCGGAAGCTATTCCATGATAGCGATCGCCTGCTGATGGTCAAATATGTCTCGCCCAATTGCGGGCCTTGCCATACGCTAAAGCCGATCTTAAATAAGGTGGTGGATGAGTTCGATGGCAAAATCCACTTTGTAGAAATTGACATTGCGGAAGATAGAGACATTGCCGAGAATGCTGGTGTTACCGGAACGCCTACAGTGCAGTTCTTCAAAAACAAAGAATTAGTGGGTGAGATGAAAGGCGTTAAGCAAAAGAGCCAGTTCCGCCAAATGATTGAGCAATATGTCTAGCAAGGGTTTTAGGAATCAGGCGCATAGAATTCGCAGCTATACCAACAAAACCCGCTAGACAAGGGTTTAAAATGAAGTCCGCGTAGCATCCGGACTTCGCTTTCTGTTCCCTTCTTCTGAAGGGGGGTTGGCGTAGCCGCGATTTATCATCGCCAGGATATATTGATGACCCCGACAAAACTTCCCTTACCTCGACTTTTACGTTTATCTGGGCGTCCCAGTCTCTCCATGCAGATGATGCGGGTGGGAATTGTTATCACCTTGATGTTCGTGCTAATAGCTTTTCTCACTCCCGCATTTCAGGCTTGGGGATGGGTGCAAAATCCCTTGGAGTCCTTAGCTAATCCGATTCATGAGCCGCCCTCGTGGCGTCATTGGTTTGGTACCAGTCGCCAAGGGTACGATGTTTTCTCGCGCACCCTATTTGGGAGCCAAGCGGCGCTGCAAGTGGTTATCTTGGCAACCGTGTTGAGCCTTGTCATCGGGGTGCCGTTGGGTTTAGTCAGCGGTTATTTGGGTGGTAGGTTGGATCGGGTGCTGCTATTTTTGATGGATACAATTTATACGTTACCGGGGCTGTTGCTGTCGGTGACGCTGGCGTTTGTGGTGGGACGAGGGGTCTTAAATGCCGCGATCGCGCTCAGCATTTCCTACATTCCCCAATATTATCGAGTCGTCCGCAACCATACGGTTAGTGTTAAAACAGAACTGTTCATCGAAGCCGCTCAAGCAATGGGGGCAGACACTTGGAGGGTTCTCTCTCGCTACCTGTTTCTTAATGTGATTCAGAGCGTGCCTGTATTATTCACTCTGAATGCTGCCGATGCAATTTTGATTTTGGGCAGTTTGGGTTTTCTAGGGTTAGGGCTTGCCGATCAGGTTCCAGAATGGGGCTACGATCTCCGTCAGGCGCTGGATGCTCTGCCTACTGGCATTTGGTGGACAGCGCTTTTCCCAGGCTTAGCGATGACGCTGATGGTGGTAGGGTTGTCTCTGGTGGGAGAAGGATTAAGCGAGTTTGTGAATCCCCGGTTGCGGAGAGAAAATTGGAACCAAAAATCCCCTGAATAGAGTCAAATATTTTATCGGTAATGGGTAATCGAAACCTTTTTATACAATGACCCATTACCAACGATCCATTACCAATAAGCACTGCTGCTGAGATATGAAAGACAATATTTCTTTAATTGCTGCCGCTACAGGTGGTTTTATGTTATCTATTGCGATCGCTGGGATACTTAGGGCGGCACCTGTCACAGGTTTGAAGGTGCAAGCCAGTCCCAACACGGCCCAAGTATCGGATTTGCAGCTTAAACCTGTTTATCCCGATGAAACTGTTAGTTATACCCTGAATGAAAGGTTTTCTGTAAAAAATTCAATGCGCGTTCTTCCACAAATTAAGGGGGCGTTGAATAGTTTTCACACTTTGACGGAAAAAAGTAAATCTGCTTTGGGAGAAAAAGCTATCTCTGAGGTAGGAAATACTGATTGGGAAGTTCAAAACTTGGGCTTTACTAACTGGGTTGCTTCCGTTGAAGGGACAATTAAAAAGCAAGATTATCAGATGAAAAAGCTGGAGTTTGAATTAGCGAAAAAGCAGTATGAAGACAAAGAAATTGTAAAAGCAGTATTAGACCAGAAAGCGGTAAGTTATCAGCAGGCTAAGCAAGAATTTCAAAAGTTCTGGAATTCCTTTAAAATTTCAGACTGATATTAAGGGTCGTGGAT
>NZ_JAMPJZ010000026.1:0-64459 GCF_039961835.1 Trichocoleus sp. ST-U1 | reverse complement strand
TTTTTCAGGACGTTATCGCAATCGCAGGCAGAGATTTGGTTTGCGCTTAAACCTAATTGCTGGCTTGCTGAACTACGAACTGGCACATGCCTCCTGATTCATGCAGGAGGTCTAATCTTGAACCAATCTGGTAACAACTAGCATAAATGAAATCTAGCTGAGGAATTAGTACGAATGCTAGAAAACATAATTGAGAGAGTTTTATCGGAGTACTCAATCGTTAGTAAAGAAAATTTTAAAAAGCATTTATTTGCTAGTTATCTGAGAAATGATGTACCAGTTTCGTTAGATACTTATCTAAAGCTTCCAGATATTTATAGCATCGAAGCATCCCCAGGAAACGGCTCATGGGCAAATATCCCTTGGATTGCTATTTTCAACAAGCTCGTCACAGAAAGTGTAAGGTTTGGTTTTTTCGTTGTCTACCTTTTTCGTGCTGATTTTTCTGGTGTCTACCTATCACTTATTCAAGGTACAGCATCTCAGAAAGAGATTTACGGACTCGGACGTTCAAAAGAAGTTTTGCGAAATCAATCCAAGATATTTAGAAGGATGATTTTGACGAAAATTGATATAAATATTTATGAGAAAATTGACCTTAAGCTTGAAGCAATTCCTAAAGAAACCACTGCTAGACGATTAGGACAAGCTTACGAAGCAGGTAATATTTTAGCTACTTATTATTCTAGAGATGCGTTACCATCATCTCAAAAAATGCTTGAAGATTTATTGAGATTTATTAATATCTATGAAAAATTAATTGAAAATCAACCTTCTGAGGCTCCGGGAAGTGATTCCTATTCTGAAGAAGTTTGGCTGGAAGACTTAACAAAGTATAGGATTCATCGAAGAGTAGAGAGAAATCAAGCTCTGTGTAAGAAAGCAAAAGAAATACATGGATATATATGCAAGGCTTGCGGATTCGATTTTGAAAATCGTTACGGAGAAATTGGAAGAAACTATATAGAGGCTCATCATATTGTTCCAATTTCAAGTTTAGAAAAAACTAAAGTTCAGCTAGATCCATCAAAAGATTTTACTGTTTTATGCTCTAACTGTCACCGCATGATTCACCGAATAAAACCTACCCCAAGTTTAGAAGAGTTCAAAGCAATAATCAGAACATAAAGAAGACTATTAAGCGATCGCTTCCATCTTGCCCAAAGCGCGATCGCGTTTATCTTGCCCAAAGCGTGATCGCTTCTCTTTACTTATGGCAAAATCGGAGCAGCTTAATTACCTCTGTTGCTGATGAAACGGTTTTTTATTTTTCGTCACGCGGTGATACCATCCGTACTGGCTGTAGCAATATTGGCTTGCAACGCCAAAACCACTCCCTTATCTAAGGCAAATACACCCAGTTCAGACGCTTCTCCCTCAATTAGCAAGGATGCAAATGGCTTAGTTCAGATTCAGCCGCTACCCGTTGATGGAAAGTTTCAGAACCAGTGGACACCTGAACTGGAAAAAGAGTTTCAGCAAAGAGCGAATGAGGTTATTCGCTACTACACGGGTAAAAAATATAACAACAACAGTGGGGAAAACGAAAAGCAAACATATCCTCTTGCCATGTTTGACTTTTTAGCTGGCAAGCGGGAGAAAGCGATCGCCTTCTTAGAAAAGGAAGACAAACAAGCCAAAGATAACGCCCACACTGACGGTATTGACTATTACTATTCTTTTACTCTCAAAGGTCAAGTTAGAAAATATTTTTTCTTTAGCAAATTTCTAGATTCTTCTTACAAACAACGGATGTTTGACGGGGCAAAAAAATGGACAAAGCAAGATCCGAATGGTCGCCCCCACCCAATTTACGGGAGAGGTCGTGGCGGTGATGGTTGGGGGCCAGATGTGCGCGGTAGCTGGGTAGATGGGCGCAATACCGATAATCTTAGAGCGATGCGCGAGATATCGGTTTATTTAATGGCGGAGGAAACGGGTAATGAAGAGGTGCGCCAGTTATACAAAAAGAAAATTCAGCGATATGTCTGGGCACTTTATCACATCGGGATGGGCGAGTGGGATTCAGAAAATTACCACGGTCATACTCTAGCTGCATATCTGAATCTCTACGATTTTGCCAAAGATCCAGAAGTCAAACAACTTGGTAACGCTGCTCTTGATTGGCTTTTCGCTGCTGGAGCAGTGAAGTATTATCACGGCGGTTTTGGAGGGCCAACGAAGCGAGATTATAACAAAAGTAATGTTGTTTATGGTTCATCTGCCGCTCGTTTACTCTGGCTATATTTTGGGGATAATTCGCTGCCTAATCCTAAACCAGAACACGATTCAATTCACGTCATTACTAGCGCTTACCGTCCCCCACTCGCAATTGTGGCATTAGCTCGCAAGCAGTTTAAGAAGCCGGTTGAACTACTCGCTACAAAACCAGTTTATGAAAATTGGAAGCCTGGAGGAGAAGACCGACCGGGTTATTGGGAAACTACATTTTTTGGCAACACTTATCAGATGGGTAGTATAGCCGGTGAGTTTAGCGATGGTGATGTTGGCCCTTTCAAATTGATGGCTGAAAATTCTAAGCGAGGGGTTGATTATTTTGTCGTTAACACGGGCGACGACCGAATGAAGTCCGGGAAAAATCCAGGCGATCAAATAGGGCAATACCGCAACTTAGCGCTTTGGCTACGACCTGCTTCTGATAAATCCTTTTTTTTACAGTTACCTAAAGCAGCGAAAATGGAAATAGAAGATAACCTTTGGTTTATTAAATTAGAAAATACTTGGTTAGCCATTCATCCAATTAATCTTAATTCTTCTACTACTGAAGTTAAAATTCAAGATAAGAAAGCGGCGCAGCTTTATCAAGATGAAAAGATATTAAAAGTAACCACGACAGACAATCAATATGCTGGCTTTGCTCTAGAAGTAGGCGAAGCAAAAACGACGGGTAGTTATGAAAATTTTAAAAAAGCTGTAAAGACTAAGATTCAGCTAGATTTAAGCTTAATAGCAACGGGCACCGTGCAGCTCAAAGGAACAACTGGCGATACTCTCAAAATCACACATAATTCTAAGAACGAGCTACCAATTCTTATCCGGAACGGCGTCCAGCATAACTGGTTTGAAAATTTTGAACTCTACAAGTCGCCTGAAGGGAATAGCCCTATTTCTCTTGGCTGGAAAACAGGAAAACTTCGTGTTGAAGTGGGTGGTTCAGTGTTTGAAGAGACTGTTTCAAAGGATGGGAAGGTGAGTTTTTAATTATCTTTTAAACGCAGAGGTACGTGAAGGTTCACGCAAAGGTTCACAAATTTAAAAATTTTTCTGTGCTTCTGTGCGATTAACTGTGTTTGTTACACTTTGCGCTCTGTAACTAGGGTAAGGCTAATCCATTCTCCTTTATCGCTATAGCGGCGAATCATTCGCTGACGCAAATCAGGCTTCAATAACCAACCGACTTCTAGAACAAAAGATTGACCCGTTTTTACTTGCAGCGGACAATTGGAAGAGGCACCATCCGGTAAGAATAACACTTGAACGGCTTGGGAACCTTGCTCGAAGCGGAGAATGTTACCGTTCATTCTTGCAGTTGAGGTAAAGATGCGATCGCCAAAGCTCAATTGCTGAATTATGTTTCCACTCTCTTCATAATCAACTTTGAGCTTGGTGGAATAAGTATCGGGTGAGCGATAATCTGGATAGATTGTTACTGCTTCTCCCTGCCATTCTCCTATCAGTTGGTCTAGGGTTAGATGTGGTCGCTCCGGAACGTCTGAATCAGCTAGCTTTTCTCGAATTAAGGTAATTTTATCTAATTGGCTATCTCGATTAAATATCTGCACGAGACGCAGACGCCGGTTGCTGTCAATTAAGCCGAGTTCAGCTCCAAATTCGGAAAAAGGAGCGAGTTGAATCGAACCTTGGGAAAAAGCTCCATTTTCAAAAAATAGAACGCTTTTTCCTAAAGAACTATATTCGAGAACTTTCTCATCGGGGGGTTGACCGGGTGGTAAGCGGCGAATGATTTGGCAAATCGTTTGGTTATTATCCAAACCTTCCAGGGAAACAACGCTAGGAGTGTCTTCCAGTAATTCTCCCGTGGGGGAGAGACGGGTAAATGAACCTTGCCATTCTCCTAAATTTTGCAGCAAACGTTCCCATTGTGATGCCATAAAAATTTTGAATTTTGAGTCTTGATTTTTGAGTTTTAACTGCTAACTATCGCAAAGCAAAGCGGCGGACAGCAAACAAACTTCCCATTAAGCCGACTGAACCGCCTAAACAAAGCAAAATTAGCGGCAACATTAAAACTTGTAGAGGACTTAATTGTAGTCCGTTCGCCAGAAATTGAATAAAATCGGGTTGGGCTGATAACAAATTGCTCAAAGTACGCTGGATAGTGCTAATCAGAATCCAAGCGATCGCTGCCCCAACTAAACCAAAGCTAATGCCTTGTAATATAAACGGTAGATAAATCCAAGCTGTTGTTGCTCCCACCAGTTGCATAATCTCGATCTCACGCCGTCGCGCCATCACAATCAGGCGAATCGTTGTGGTAATTACTGCAACTGCGGTCATCGTTAGGACAGTAGTGATCGTAAGACTGACATAGCTCAAACCTTTATTGAGCTGAGCCAGCCGTTGTACCGCCTCATCGACATACTGCACGTCATCTACCCCTGGTACTTTCCTCAGCTTCTGCGCCAAGACAGGTACTGCCTCAGAAGTCCGCGCCTTGACTTTCAGCTCATCCACCAGAGGATTCCCTTCGAGTTGCTGGGTGGCACCATCAATCTCTGACATTCCCAGCTCTTTGACCAAAGATTCCCAAGCTTGCTCTTTGGAAATGGTTTTTACATCGACCACTTCTGGCATTTTTCCCACGATTGGGGCAACAAGTTCCACCCGCGCTCCGGGATCTAAATATACCGATACTTCCAACTGGCTCCCAAATTGAGTCAGCAGGCGTTCTAGCTGCCAGGATGCCTGTAAACTCATGCCGAATAGGAACAGCAAAACGGTAACGGTACTGATTGCCGCCCAATTCATCCAACCTCCACGCCGCAATCCCAGGAAGGTTTCGCGCAGCAGGTAGTCTAGTTTGCTCAGGAATTTAAACACGAATTTTCTCCTCAACCACAGGCATCATCAGAGAGTTTATAGCATGGGCGTTCGATTCTTTGAAGAATAGATTTTAGAGCTGGATTAGATTCTACTCTCCCGAACTGCTCCCGCTTGCCTTGAAAGTCTAAGACGTTGTAGTATTTGTAGTATGAAGGTTGATAATTATGCTTAAGTTATGAATCAGTATCGTTTTAAACGGTCATTCTCTACTGACTCCAGTTTAAGTAATAAGTTATTTGAATTGGTTGAAATCGTATTTCCTGGACTAGGGGAATTAACAGAATGCGGGAGAAAACTAGGTGCAGCTTGGGAAGATGCTTCAACTCCGTTTATTCGCTTCCATGAGGACATAGCTATTACCCATATAGGAGTGTTAGAAATTCCTATGCAAATTATGGGACAAAAGGTGAAAGTGGGGGGAATACATGGAGTCTGCACGCGGGCAGAATTTCGTAGGCGCGGCTACTACCGCGAAGTAATGGAGGAGGTGCTGGAATATTGCGATAAACGCTATGGAACGCTGGTATTGACAACACCGAACCCGGAGTTTTATACGCCTTTCGGCTTTCGGGAACTCGAAGAATACGTGTTTAAAATTAGATGGGATTCCCAGAGCGGCAGGGATAGTTTTAGAATCCTGAATTTTGATAATGACAAGGATTTAAAATTGCTACATAGACTGTTAGAAACGCGGATACCAGTTTCTAATATTGTTGGAATTGTGAAAGAGAAAGCCGTATTTTGCTTCAATGAAGGAAGTCGCCCTATATACTATGCAGAAGATTTGGATTTAATCGCTTGCATGGAGATAAAAGAGACTCAACTCCACCTTTTTGATATCGTGGCAACGCAGATATACCCATTGAAAGAAATTATCGACAGAATACCCCAAACCATTGAAGACATCACGATATACTTTAGCCCTGAACTTTTGGATGCAGGAGATATCAGGGCGTTTCCCCACGCATTTGATGAGACGGTGCTAATGGTGAAGGGGAAATTTGCGGCAGAGGGAGAAAAATTTATGCTACCGCGTTCGGCGCGTTGTTGATGAAAGTAGGTGTTGGGGAAGAGAGTAAGTGAGTTAAGTAGTAAGGGAGGCAACAACTGAGAACTGTTAAGATAAAAAAACTCCACCCATTGAACATATAAGCTGTATCTGCGAGCCAGAATGCTATGACGACTGAAGTTGCCGTCGAAAAGAAAAAGTTAGAAAAACCGCCATTAGAAATTCACTATATGGGCGATCGTGTCCTGCGTCAGCCAGCTAAACGTATTGCCAAGGTAGACCAGGAAATCCGGCAGCTGATTCGGGAGATGCTGCAAACCATGTACAGCGCAGATGGCATCGGTTTGGCAGCGCCTCAAGTGGCAGTGCAAAAACAGCTAATTGTCATTGACACCGAACCGGATAACGCCGCTAATCAGCCTTTAGTGTTGATTAACCCGACTATCAAGAAATTCGGGCGCGACTTGTGTATGTTTCAAGAAGGCTGTCTTTCTATTCCTGGCGTTTATATCGACGTGAAGCGCCCGGAAATGGTGGAAGTGGCTTTTAAGGACGAACAGGGACGCCCCCGCACCATGAAGGCGACTGGGCTACTCTCCCGTGCCATTCAGCACGAGATGGATCACCTCAATGGCGTGCTGTTTGTGGATCGGGTGGAAAATGCGATCGCTTTGAATGAGGAGCTGAAAAAGCATGGCTTCTCTGCTCAAGCTGTCAAGCCAGTAGCTTAAGGATATCACCGCTCATGATGACGCCGAAAAGTGGTGTATTTTTGCTCGGTTCTTGCGTAGCAGCGATCGCTGCCGTTGGCTCCATTTTTGAACTCGCTTCTGGAAACCCTGACTTGGGCAACTTGCCCACCGGGATCATCCTGGCTGCCAGTATTCCTCTCGTAGGATTGCTGTTCTATGCCGCAGTTCGGGAAGCAAACTCTCACCAATAAATAGCATTGAATCAGGGTGATAGAAATCAACAAAAATCACCTCAGAAAGCTTGAGACCCGGTTTCTTGAAGAAATCGGGTTTCTTCTGATAGGGTTTTTTGTGATGATGTGCTGAGTTGTTAGCTTTTAGCCGGAGAGATGGGGTTAATCCCAGCCTCTACAACTCCCCACTAATTGCTAAGCTATCGCTAATCGCTTTCTCGCAATCTACTAAAATGACAGGCCAGAGCTACACAAGTGGGTTTCTCCGGCTGCTTTCTACTGGTGCTGCTGGTACGCCACTGCCCCCATACTTGCTTCCGCTCGATCGGGAGGTTGTGATTGGGCGCGAACCCAGTTGTCAAATTGTGTTGGATTCTAACCAACATGGTGTTGTATCCAGGCGTCATGCGGCAATCCGTCCCCTTACTCAGTCGGGAGTAGCATCCAGTTGGCAAATTTGCGACCTCAACAGTGCCAATGGTACCTACGTGAACGGGAGACGCTTACAGGGATGTCAAATGTTGCACGCAGGCGATCGCATTGAGTTGGGACAAAACGGCACAGAGTTTATTTTTGAGTTTCAAACTCCCTCAATCAGAACTCAACTGTCGTCTCAGCCATTCGCACCAGTGCAGCCATCCCAGCCGGAAGGAGTGACATTTACCCAGTTATTTCCGATTTTTTCCACCGGACGAGATTTAACGAAAAAAGCTTATCTAGTACCGGGGATGGTCACAGTCGGATTTGTGGTCTTGATGTTTGCCGCTGTCGGTGAGTCAGTGGTATTCAATCTGTTACTGGCAGCTTATCTGGCTTGGGCAGCTTATTACTTTGTCTACCAACTTTGCGGCAAGCATAAGCCTTGGTGGGTACTCCTGGGTTCAGCCGTCACAACCGCCTTGATTTTAGTCAGTCCTGTCTTACTAGCTTTTATCTATGTTTTTCGCCGTGTTTTGCCCGGAGACGTAGAAGCGGTACTCCGAGGTTCGGAACAGGTTAGTTTGATTGACTTTCCCAGTTTGCTGATCCGAATGTTTTTCGGGGCAGGATTAATGGAAGAGTTGCTCAAGGCGTTGCCGGTGCTGGGATTGTATTTAATTGGGCGGGGATTTCGCTCTCCCTTGCGCGATCGCATTGGCGTCTGGGAACCCCTGGATGGAATCCTGCTGGGAACCGCCTCAGCAGTTGGCTTCACCCTGTTGGAAACACTGGGTCAATACATCCCCCAGATTATCCAAAATGTGACACTACAAGCTGGAGAAGGTGCTGGAGAATTGGTGGGATTGCAACTCCTGATTCCCCGAATTTTAGGATCGGTGGCAGGACACATGGCTTACAGCGGCTATCTAGGCTATTTCATTGGGCTGAGTGCCCTAAAACCCAAGAAGCGCTGGACAATTTTGCTGATTGGTTATCTGACAGCATCAGGACTCCATGCGTTGTGGAACGCTACAGGCGCTGTCAGCGGCTTGTTGTTGGCGGTGGTGGGAATCATTTCCTATGCCTTTTTGACCGCAGCAATTCTCAAAGCGCGGGCTTTATCTCCAACGCGAAATTCAAATTTTGCCACCCGTTTTACTGCCCCGCCATAGTTAGTAGTGCAATTAAAAATTAAGGATGTAAAATGGCAACTCTTACATTTTGCATTTTTAGTTTTTAATTTCCTTATACCATTCTAAAATTCGATTCCACGCCCACCAGGGATCGGGATCTCCTATTTGACGCTGACATTCCCGGCTACTGATGTAGCCTACATGACCACCATATTGCGTCAGCACTAAAGTAATGTCAGGATTGCGATCGCTAGCCGCTTGCAACTCAGGCACAATTGAAGGGTCAAACATCGGATCGTCAGCGGCGTACAGAATTAGAGTCGGTTTTTTCAGGTGAGGCAACAGGTGTAGGGCACTGCTAGCGTCATAATACGCTTCGACAGATGGAAAGCCCAATCGCCCGATTACCAACTCATTGTCAAAGCCCCAAATGCTGTTAGCCCGCTCAATCGCTGCGGGATCGATGGCTTCAGGATGAGCATGATGAACGCGCCAAGCCAGTCTTTTTAATTCTCGCGCGATCGCTTGTTCTAAATACTTACCCAACGGGTGTTTCACCAAATAGGATAGGGAACGGTTAGAATCCAGGCTAGGACAAATCACCGCAGCCCCGCCAATCTCCCTTTCCTCCAAACCTAATTCCTGTCCTCTCCCGGTTAACAACTCCTGTGACGCTTTTACCGCCCATAGCGCCAGTTGCCCTCCCAACGAGTAACCCGTGAACCAGAACGGTGCAGGACAACCCATCGCCTTAGCTTGGGCAGCAATGCAGACAAAATCTTCTCCCTCGTACAAGCCATCAGAAGTCAAGGTCGGAGACAACTGAGCGGTTTTCCCGTGGGCACGCCAATCAAATAGCACTACTGCATAACCTTGTGCAAATGCCTTGCGCCCCAGCAGTCTCAGAAACCATTGATTCTCCAAATCGCCGGTAATGCCATAAGTCCCCACAATCGTACCGTGAGGGCGATCGGGGATAGCAACCCAGCCATAAATCGGTACGCCTCCGGCACCTGTAAAAGTTGTCTCCCGGTAACTTGGCTCCCGATCTACAGTCGTCTTTTCCCACTCGCGACCCGCCTGCAAAGCAGTATATAAGGTCATTGACAGACCATTTCTCAGCAACCAAGGCGGTGTATAGGACAAATTCGGCATCAACAAGCGCATCTGTGGAGTTCTGAGCATGAGCTGAGCATTACTTAATACAGCTTAACAAAGTAATGCTGGGTGCCTACATCCTAATTGAGATAGTGAAAAATAATCATTCTAGAGGTATCAAGATATGCGCCTTTACACTTCTATCTTGTAACCCCGAAGAACGAGAAAGCTCTAAATTATAGAATTTACTGAAACAAGCTTTGCAGCATCGAACTTAACGCTTGCCACAACGTCCCAGCAGCCACTGCAAACAACAAAGTAATCGCAGCAGTTAATCCATAACTGAAACACATCAGCAAACCATCGGCTTCTAGCATGGCAATGACGAGTAGCAAAATCCCAATTGTTGGAATCGGATTCGTAAAAGGGATGGGTAACATCAGCAACACAGACAGCCATGCAATACAAAGCCCGTTTAATTGCCAAATTTGAGGATTTTCTGCGATCCAGCGTAACCGGGGACGAGTCACTTTCTCTAGCACTCCTGTGACTCGTTGCAGATTTTTTAAAAGTTGCTGGGCAAACCAGCGGGGAAATCTGAACTGGCGAATTCTTTTGGGTAGCCAAGGAAAACGTTGCCCTAAAGCCATTTGCAACGCTAATATCAAGCTGCCGCTACCCAATATCACTGTAAATCCGGGTGGCATCGGAAACAGAAACGGCAAAACAAGTAATGCAATAACTAAACTAAAGCCCCTTTCAGAAGTTTCTGCCAGAACATCCGCTAAAGTTAACGGTTTATTCGCTAACTTCTCTAGAAGAGACTTGATATTTTGAGAGAATCTGAGATGCATGGGGTGTTAAATTCTCGGCTTTTAGGTCAACTTTTTTTCAATAAATAAATATCTCTTCTAATTTTAATGTAAAGTAAGATTGCTTTTTTCAACTGCGCTTAACTATTGGTCAGAGAAAAAAATGCAGTGGTGAAAAGCAGATCAACCCCTGCTTTTACGGGCAGAACAATTAAATAAATCCCACTAAATAGGGATGTTATCGAGGGGACTCTCATTACTTGGTATAGCAAGAGATGTTTGCACAATTACGAACCCCTACCTTATTTTAGCTAGCTATTCTGTCGGATGAGAATATCCTAGGAGATACTCAATCTTGCAGTTGCTTACTCACTTAGGAACAACTAGCTATGCCAGCAGGAAGAAGTGCTGTTGACTTCCCGAAGTGGGGGTATTTTAAAAAGGGCGAGCAAATTTTTCAAACGCCTGACTTCGCCAAGTCTCAACTACTCTAACAACAGAGCGAAAATACCTCTAACGATTGGTGCGTATCCTTTCCAGGGATTCAGTAATGGGGAATTATTGTACCAGACCAGAATGCTCCTTAACCAGTAGAAGCGATCGCCTGCCGGGGTCAGAAAAAAATAATGATGTTTTGTAACAAAAATTCTAGTTCTTGCATAAAAACCAGAATTTGACCGATATCTATACAGAGGGGACGGGTCTACTGATAAGCAGACCCTCGTTAACAACCCTCCAATCCTCTCCCACGTCGTCCATAGGAGCCTCTAGAATGACTGATTAAATGAACTGTTGGCAAAATGCCATCATCGATGTGTTGGCATCGATCGGCACTATAAGGCAGCCAGGAATCGAAGTACACCTTCCTGATTCCCTGTTTGAGACTCTTTGGGATTATTCTTAAACGCCAATCACAACCAAAATCACGCTCGATATTACGCAGAGAATAAATCCGATAAAGTGTCTACTCAGGGGACTTATTTTGTGCTGAAGAATTAAGGTCGTTGAATTGTCTGAGTGCATACCGGGCAACTGCTAAACTCAACCGTGCCCGTTCGCTTTCCGATAACTCATCCCACTCAACTGGGCGGGCAATTTCAGCTTCCGAGCCTCGCATGGCGGAAGCCAAAGGACGCGCCCATACCTGCAACACATCTTCTCCCCATTCCGGCAGCAGCTCTTGAACGCACTGTACCATCTGATCCGCGATTGACAGAGGGCTTGATACAACCTGTTGGGCTTTGTGAGCGATCGCATCCAGCCAAGCTTGGGGAACGCGGGCAGCAAACCGCTCGCTTAAACTAGATGTCACTGCGATCGCTGCTGTCGGCACAACTGCCACATTTGTATTTGCCCAGCATTCATCGAACTTTGCATAGAGTGCTTGCGACCCCCTACTGATTTCTTCATCTAACCATCCCTCAAGTTCAAACTCTTGTTCCAGCTCTGTCCAATAGGCTTCTACATTTGGATCGGCTGGATTCCAGGGATAGGGAGCTTCTTCAGGCTGGAGGAGTGCCTCTAGTAGTTCTGCTTGCACTTGAGAAAGAGAATTCTCATAAAATCCTTCGATTGATTTCCTTGCCATCATGATGCTCCTGTGTATTGATATACCGTTCTTGGCAGGGGTAGCTACAGCGGCACTTTGGCGAGTTCCGTAAATATTATTTAGCACTCAGTATTCTGTAGGGCGATTACTTTTACCGTACCCTAGCACTTCGTACTATCTTGAATAATGAACTCCCAAGTTTGACCCTGCATACTCCCAAACTTTATCTGGTCTCCCGATTGCAAAGGCACTTCCGGATGATAGACTTTCTGCCATCCACTCGGTCTTAAAATGAACGTGCCGTAACGAGATTTATCTTTTAGAAAGTAAGTAAGTTTACCGTCTGGGAGAGCATCACAAATAATTTCAGCGTGCTGCCGAGAAACTTCCTGTTTTTCAATCACCAAGTCGTTTCCCTTAGGATTACGCCCCACTCGCAAACTCGTGCCACTAATTGGCGAAACTTTGCTGGTTACTCCTAACGGACGAAGATAGGCAGAGGGAGTAGATAAATCGTGCCCGGATGACTTCACATCCACCGGCAGTATCGTCACTTCCTCGCCAATTGGTCGAATCAACTCACCCTCAAAATCTGGGTGCATATACAGAACCGGCAAAGTCCAGGCTGGTTGGTTGAACTTGTAAAGCGTCAACAACTTTTGCCTTGCTACCGCCACCGCCTCATCAATGGGCATCCGTGCTGCCAGAGCTTGTGCAAAAGCCTGAATAAACGACAGAGCCTCCTCGTCGGCAATCGAGTCGCGCATTCCCAAAACTGCTGGAACACCGTGATGAATTAATACCTCTGCCAAACTGCTGCGCGGCAAACTTTGTTGGTTGTGCCGCTCTGGTTGAGCGCCCCAACAAGCATTAAACACCGCTAGCGTCACCTGACAGCGAACCAAAACCTGGGCTAACTCCGTGCCATTGATTCTGGCATCCGGTCGCAAAAACAGTAATCCACCATCCGCTGCTGGAATGCCATGACCGGCATAGAACAAGATGTTGTAATTTTCTGTTTCCAGACGTGAAATCAATTCTGCTTTTGTAGGTTGTAAAAGCGTATCTACCTGGCACAGAACTGTTGCACCAGTATGTTCGCCATCTGGGTGTAAGTCTGGTCGTCCGCAGCGTTCCAAAATATTAGCCAGCGCCTCCGCTTCTTGTTCCAGCTGCAAGCTGGGAGCGACTTCGCTTTCTGTATCGTGTCCCAGTACCAACAGGATGTTTAAAGCCTGCTCTAAGCGCTGGGGTGGAAGCGGGTCAACCGCATTGCTGGTACGACTAAACAATAGTTGTTGTGATAGAGAAATCGCTTGTTTCCCTGGTTCGGGCTGCATAATTTCCCAAGGCACAGGAATTAAGTCTGGGTCTCGAATTTCTAAGCGCAGCCGCAGACGTTTTTTTTGCCCAATTGCAATTCCCTGGCTTTGAGCGAAACTATTTTGAATTTCCCCGTCAAATAACCACTTCCAGAGGCTAATCCCTAAATCTTGCATCAAACGAGCCGTATACGGAAGTGCTTGACCGTTGACATTCAGGGCGTCGAGTGGCACTGTCAAGGCGGGAGGGTTTGCCTGATGTACCAGCGGAACATCAGGGAGTCCCCGTGGGGAAAACATTTCCTGCCATGCCAGCCACTTTTGGGTCAACATTTCAGGCCACGTACAGTCATGCAGAACGTGACCACCCGGACAGGGTGCTTTCATCACCCAAATGGCAAAATGTTCTGCCCCAAGGGAAGTTTTGGAGAGCCGATTGATGGCTAAACTGAGGCAGGGATTCTCAGACTGGGACATTCTAAAGACATTAACCTTAAACCTAGCACTATACGAGGTTTTTTATCAGTCTACCCGAACAACAGGGGAATACTCACCGAATATTCTTCACTCGCTCTTATCACCTCAAATAGGGTAAACAAGGTTATTGAAGAGATATTTTAGCTTTAGCGATTCACTATCAATCGTTTTTGGGCAGTGAATCGTGAGTAATGGGTGGCAAGTCTCTGGCGGTCGTCACTGGCAGCAAAAGACAACTGACCTAGAGACGCGATTCATCGCATCTTTACCAATTGACGAATGACTCCCAACTAGCAACTACCCAAAAACACCTAACCCTGACAAAAACCGAAGTCCTAACAATTAAAGGCTAGCAACTAATTGCTATTTAGAGGGGGACGAAGTGACGGTAGGTGTTGGAGAAGCAGCCCCAATGGCACATTCGCCCAAATTAGCCGATGTTGGTGCGAAATTTGGATTAATTACAGGTAAAACGTCGGATTCTCGAATCCAGCCAATTTCTCCTGGTTTTATTGGGCGATAGGTCACTTCAGGGATGGCTCTTGGGTTTGGGGTGCTGGAATTAACTTGTTCAGGGGGAAGCTGCGGATTGGATGTAGGGAGCGTTGAGCAAACTTTTACCTGTAGCCAGCTGTCAGGGTCTTGATTTCGTTGGATGGAGCTGACTTGCAAAATACTCCCATCTAAAACTAACCCGACTACAGATTGGTTTTGGGGTGCCTGGGCACCACGTCGCAGCAAAACAGGAACTTCTTTTCCCTGAACGTTCTTGGTTGTGGAACGGGTGGTTTGGAGCAGCAAGCCAGCCTCTAAAGAGGGCACAGAGGTGGAAGGAGTCACGACAGGTTCTGCCGATGGAGATGAACTGGCTGCGGATGGTTCAGGACTAGGGCTAGAGGGGGGTGTCAGCCCGATTAGAGGCTTGACCCTGTCTTGGACTTCTGGAATCAACCAATAAGCGATCGCTCCGCTGACACCTGCTAACAGAAGCAGCACCAGAAGGAGCGGCAAAGGACTCCTAGTAGTAGACTGCGGTGAAATGATCTTGGTTTTGATTCTGGAAGCAGATGCAGATTGAGAGCGCACCGAAGCCGCTGGAGCCGGAGTTGGAGCTGCGGGTGGAATGGCTCCCATCTGTAGTGCTGTGACCTGTTGCCCAGTTTGAGCTGATGCCACTTGGCAGTAGACCAGGGCTACCGTAACGTTGTCGTGCCCGTTTTTGGTGTTGCCAATTTCAATCAGCCGGGTTCCGGCGGTTGACAAATCAATCTGACCTTCTAGGATTGGCAGAATCTCTGTTTCCCAGTATTGCTCTACTCGGTCATTGTCACTCAGACCATCCGAACAGAGAAGAAAAACACCGTCTTCATCTAAAACAAAGCGCTGTACGGAGGGGTGCAGGGTTGCTGATGAACTCATACCCAACGCCTGAACGAGAGAGCCAGCGCCGGATTGTTCCACTGCATCCCGGTAGAGGGCGTATCCGAGCCGCACCTCCCGCGAAGCAATATCATCATCTAGGGTGATCTGCCGACACCCCGTGCGAGTAATCCAGTAAGCTCGACTATCTCCCACATGAGTGATATACATTTCATGAGCGTGGGCTAACGCCATCACCAACGTAGTGCCCATGCGTTGCCGGTCGAGCCGCTGTTCCGTGTCGTTGCGCTGGCTGATAACATCATTGGCAGCACAGGCAAAGTTTTCCAATTCTAGGGTAAGAGCGGTCGGATTTAAAGGATTGGCTGGATTCGCCAGCAGACTCTGTACTCGCTCTTGGATAGTTGCAATTGCCAGATGGGAGGCGACTTCCCCGCCTTCATGTCCCCCAATACCGTCACAGACTATTGCCAAGGGAAGGGAGGGATTGGTACTGCTTGGACTGGGGGGATAGCAGGCATCCTCATTTTGCCGACGAGTTGGCCCTGTATCGCTGCGGGTAACAATTTGATAGGTGCAAGATTGCGATCGCCCAATGGTTTCCATTGCCTCATCCAACAGCCCCACCAGCTGCTCTGCCGTCTGTACGGCTCCTTGGTTGAGCTGCTGACAAACTTGTTCCAAAAATTTTCCAATGGTTGGGTGTGAAGCGGCGACCCATTTAGACCAAAGTTGACCTAAGTTTTGCAGCGTTACCGGGGAGCTTCGATCCGCCTGCAATATCAATAACCGTAGGATGGAACCTTCTACTCGCAGCAGCGCTGGTGTCAACAAGCTCGACCCTACATGATTGATTTGCAAGGGTTCCCACAAATTTGCCATCTGCCATAGCCAAGTCAGCTGGCGCATTGCCGAGGCATTTTTCCAGACGCTGGTTAGTTCTGGCATGAGAGTGCCTTCCCCGTTCCCGCAGCTGTAAATCGGTACCTGCTCTAGCAGCCAAGTTTCAGCGTTACGCTGCCCTTCTGTTGGTGTCAGAAGTCCGTATAGTTGGGGAACGTGCAGCTGATAGGGAGACAGCTTGAGATACGGCATGAGGCTGTTGGATATCTCCGGCAGCATTTCCGGGGACAAAGCCGGTTTGGTATCTAAAATGATGCGATCGCTTTTCAGCAAATATCGCTCAGCAATCAGATCCCCAGCTTTGTAAGCCTCTATCCCTTCACCAACTGCCCATAAGTACCGTTTGAGCAGCGGCGTGCGGCATTTCTGACAAAAGTTATGGCTCTGGGGATTAGGAGCCTGACAATTGAGATTCGAGCAGTAAAGCGTTGCCGCAGAATTGTTCATGAAGGTTATGCGCTCCCATCAGCCTGTTGTGATTTGACTTGCTGTTACCAGAAGCTACTGAGAAAGGTAGCTCTTTCTCAATTCGCCAAATCTGAGCGTTAATCTGGATTGTAGCCTCTGTCACTCAATAGATTTGCGATCGGTCAATAAAACTCATTCTTCACTTACAGAATTTTCGGTTTGCTGATAATAACGCCGCATTAGTCGAGGCCAGAGTAGCAAAAAGTATGACATCCACACAAGAATGGGAATCGAGACGCCAGCCGTTATCCAAATTGTTTTGGTTAGTGTCCAAGAGGCAGTGATGACGGTAATAGTTGTCAGCAAAATAGACCAAGGCTGACACCACCAAGGTTTATACGTCCAAGGGCTTTCGGGGTCTTTTTTATACACTAGAGGTAAAAAATAATCAAGTTTCTATTTCCAGAGTTTAGCGGTTAAGGGTCTTCTCGTGCTTGGGAAACTGACACTTCGCGTTAAATTTGAATCAGACTAGGCGATGCTTTTTTAAACGTTGGGTAAAATCACTCCGGTTACCAAACTTCAACGGGGGCAGTTTAACTCCTCTTTCAACTCCTCACGAGCGAGGGGTGAAATCCTCCCCTTTCTGGGTAGAGATGGGGAGTCGAGGGTTTACATTTGTTGTCCTGCTTTGATATCGCATTGTGCCCTTTGCAGGTTCTCCAATTTCGCCAATCAAGGATTGTTATTCCAATTTGCTCTGTGTACTGCCACTTTCCCCAATTGCCATGCCCAAGTCCGAAGCTTATACTGCTACAGATCCACCATTTGCAGAGCTTAATTCACCTGCTAGTGCAGAAATTAAGCAATTAATTGACTCTTTAGAGGAGTCTCACCGCCTGCGTTCCAAGATGGTAAATTTGGAAACTTGGGCGCTGGCTGAAACGATGGATCATTTTCTTCCAGGGTTTTGGAGCCGCTTCTTAGAAAATCGCCGCATTGCTCTTAAGCAATTTTTGGAGCAGAAACGAGCGGCTAAATCCCAAGTTGCTGCAAATGCTCAGTCTTTGGATGGTAGCGTTATCAACCCAACTCAGCAAAATTCCCCATCAATGCAGAAACAGACAGAGAGCTGACTTACACCCACAGAAAGAGGCGATCGCACACCCATTTCTCTAATCTAATATTAGTAACATTAAGATTCAAATCTTTAGGAGTTATATGGAAAACCCACCCAAAGATACAACCAATAGAACCACTAATCCGGGCGATAGAATTTCCGATAAACCCGAAACCGTTGAAGAAAAAGCCCAGCAAATTGCGGTGGATGCGCCAGATATTACCGGCGACCATATCGTTGTTCCAACTTACTTTGAAGTGGAAGAGCCGGACGGAGAAAAGAAGGCATTACACCATGTTAAGGATGCCGAGGAAATCTCTGATGTGATTCGCCAAGCTCGCGTTGATGAAAATGGGAATCGGATTTGGCGGTAAATTATCTGTAGTGACCAGTAATTAGTTGTTAGAAAGTTTTCTGATAATTAAACTCAACTTTTCTAACAACTAAAAAAGAATTACTCAGCCGATTGAGTGCTAACCTGAGGCAGTCCCATGCTGTAATTGAGAACGCGGCTACTCAGGTTGTAACTAATTTGCCCCTGCTGTAGCAGGCTTCTCAGGAAATGTTCCAAGTCGGAACCGATACGACGCAGATTATATTCGGTTAAATCTGCACCGTTGTAAGCTTCAACCATCTCATCGAATTTGCCATAAACCTGTTGTAGAGCGTCTTCGTTCCAATTAAATTCATTATCTGGATCAACATCTAGGGTTAATACATTGTCACTCTCGACGAGTTCGTTGTTCTTCACCTCAGCAGTATAGATGCGGATGTGGCGGGTTGTACACTTTAGCAGCATAGTCGTCAATAGTTTTTGGCTTACAGACATTAATAACTATTTTAAAGAATTGTAAAAGCGATCGCGCTTAGATTCAAAAGTTTTGAGTGTTGAAGGATTTAACTCGAAATTCAACACTCAAAATATTGCGATCGCTACCGCGTAGGAATCATCCCCGTTTGCCGAGCATAAGCGAAAATTCCCCCTGCATCAATCACTGGGCCTACATCGCCCAATGGCTGGAGAGAATAAGTTTTACCCAAAGTATGGTTAATCAGCTGATTTTGTTCAAAATCAATTGAAACATCCTGTCCCGTTTCAAATTCATCGCACAACCGCTCAGAGGATTCCCAAGGGTAAAGTTCCCCAGTAGCCGCACAATTGCGGAAAAAGATCCGAGCATAAGACTGAGCTACCACCGCTTTAACGCCGCTAGCACCCAAAGCAATCGGTGCATGTTCCCGTGAAGAACCGCAACCAAAGTTTTCCCCAGCAATAATGATGGGATACTGGGTCTTGATTTCTCCAGAAGCCACAAACTTTCCATAACGATCCGGCAATCCAATCAAGGCATAACTGCCCAACTTTTCGTACTCGTCAGGCTTGGAAGGAACCAGAGTCAGGTATTCAGCTGGGATAATTTGATCGGTATCGATGTTGTCATCCAAAACAAAAATTGCGCCGCGAATCAATGCGCCCATGATTCAGTTCCCGGTTTTTCCAATCTTCTGTTTAGCTATTTCACTTTATCATTCAAGAGTGCGACTGGCTGCTCTGCGACAGATAGCATCTCGCAATGGGAGGTGCTTGCATGCCTCCCAATTGCCTTAACAAAGCCTTCGTAAGCGAACCTCCCGCTCAATGTAGAAAAAATATCTTCTGACAGAGGCATCTTGCCACAGCAAGGCCTTTAGCAATCATCTGCGCTGCTTCAGGAAACTAAGAGCAAAAAAGGAGCGATCGCAGTTGCCGGTCAATTATACTACTCTGACAGAGTCTCTTAAACAAAAAGACTGATACTCTTAAATAAAAAAAGTCAGGTTGAACTACCGGCATCATTTACTCAAACAAAATGGTTGATCCGATGGATGATATCGCCAAACAAGCTCGCCAGGGGAGCGTGGCGGCGATTATTCAAATACTCAATGACAAGCTGGCAGAGGCTGGTGTCAGAACTAGAGCCATTTTTGCCGATGGTGTCTTGCAGCTTTTGTGTGAGGCAGCTACGCCAGATCAACTCGAACAATCTAGCCTGGTACAGCGCATTCGGCAGATTCTGGAATCAATTTCACCGCGAAATATTCGTCGAGTCAATATCAACAGTCGGATTGTCCGAGAGCAACAATTACTCTGGCTAGAAGAAATTCATCGAGATCCGGAGAGTCAGTTACTTTGGGCTGAAGAAATTACCCTTGCCAAGCCGAATGTTTTTCGACGTTTAGGAGAAGATTTCAAGGGACGGAAACCTGCCAAAAAAAGTCAGCCACCATTCCCCCAGCCGTCCTCCCGGTTTGTACGGGAAAAACGCCAATTCTGGCGTGGTATTGTGGGCGGTGCCAGCTTATCGTTACTTTTACTGCTGGTAGGCTGGGCGCTTTATGATTGGCTGGGGCCATTTACGATTACTCGGACGCCAGCTTCTGCGCCAAACTCTCCCCCAACGGCGACGACCGCGCCAGCAACCTCTTCAGCACCTGTGGCATCTAGCACTCAAACAACTGCATTGCCTTCGTCAGATCCTTTTGCAGACGCGGTGCGACTGGCGGAACAAACGTCAATTGCGGGGAGAAATGCTCAGACTTCTGCTCAGTGGTTGGATTTGGCGGCTAAATGGCAACAAGCTTCCGATTTAATGGCTGCTGTACCCCCCTCTGATAGTCGTTACGGAACGGCTCAGGATCGGGTGGAATCTTATCGGAAAAAGAGTGAAATTGCCCAGCAGGAAGCAAAAAAAAGGCGTTCTTAAACGTCAAACATTGTTGTTCCCTAGGTTGTTCCCTAGAAAAACCGCTGAAAATCACTTCTTTAGTGAGAACCCCGTTTTATTCAAAAAATGAGCTTCTCGTTGCTCCAATGGTTTTTCTGCCGACTACCTGACATTAGACTGGCAAGACTGCGCTAGCGCTACGCCAACTTCTCCTGACTCCTCTTGTTTTAGGGATGAAACGCTTACGGAGGAAGGGGAGAAAAGAAGTTACGTCACTGTGATTTAGAGCAAGTCTGCCATTGAGCTTTATTTAAGAAAAAGCCAATTTGGCATTCAGGTTTTAGTAGATATTTCAGTGATTTCAATCACAAAAGCCCTAACTGGAAATCACAAGAATCAGGATGTATACATCATAAAGTCATTGCCGACAGGGTCACTTAGACAGAAAGATTAGCGTCACCTGATGGCAACTGGATAAATTGGATACTGACCTTGCTGAGCAAGTCGTCTAGGAGGTGCACGATGATTCTAATTCGAGAAGTGGTTCAACAAGCTCTCAGTACTGGTTTTTTGACAGTGGAAGCAGAAGAGCTGCTCCGGGAGATGCTCCAAGGCAAATATGGCTCAGAGGATCTGAAAGCTTTTATGAGCCTACAACAAGCTGCCATGTCTGGTCAGGTGACGCAAGAGTCGCGCGTGCAGCTGGAAGAAAAAATACTGGGGCAGGCTGAGTCGTTGAAACGGTTACCTACAGAGGTACTGGTTACCACTTCTAGAAATTAGGCATTTGAACTGGTAGAAATCTAAAAAATCTGGGAACCCTAGTCTATAGAAGAGTGAGGGTGAAATCTGGTTGCCCCAGTCATGGTTGTAAAAGATTGACAGCGGATTGCTCCCGACAAACGACTGTTTTTATTGCTGCCGTGCCAACGCCTCTCCCTCTATCCAGCAGAGTGTCTTTTAACCCCTGCCTTGATGTCCTCCTAATGAAGCTCGGCTAAGATGAATGATGCACAAGCGGATATGGATGCAGCCACTGCGATCGCAACGCGGATGTCCCAAGAGTTGGTCGCAAAGCGGCACGCTAGCGTTAGTAAAGCGGCTCAGGAAGAGCTGGCGGCTGTCAAAGAGCTGCAAACAGCTGCAACCCTGATGGTAGAGCCTCTCACTTCACCGATGCCCAGTCCAGTTGAACCGGGTTTTATAGAGGAATACAAGGGCGCACTCATGCATTACCCCAGCGATCGCTGCATTCACTTAGGGCAACAGATTACTCAAATCCTTCTGACAACCTCAGCTCCGGAAGCGGTATTGCCCAAAATTGCGGAGGTGGTGGGAAGGAGTTTGCAGGCAGACGCTTGTTTTATAAAAGCGATCGCGAGCCATCAGGCGACGCCACAGGCTGCTTTTTGGTATGCAGAGGCATTTTCAGGGTCTAACGGAACATCCAACGTGGCGGAGGTGGGAACCGTTGAGTTTAAGAGCGTGCGTCCTCTGTCCTCGAAAGGATGGATGCAAGAAAATGCCGTGCTAGAAGAGATCCTAAGCGATCGCCAACCTGTAGCGATTTCGGATACTCAGGCAATTGAAACTGGACGTGCCTGGGAAGATCCGGTACGTGCCGTGCTGGGAATTCAAACCCAATTTCAATCTTCAGCAAATGGGGTGATTGTCGTCGGGCGATCGCAACCCGGCGATTGGACAGAGATTGAAAAAGAATTGCTGAAAGCTGTGTCAGACTCAGTTGCGATCGCCATTTCTCAAGTCCAACTCCAGCGACAGGTGCGTATCGCCGCCCAATACCAAATCCTGATCAACCAGCTGACCTTGGCAATTCGAGCAGGCAAAGACGTGAATCAGATTCTCCAACTCGCGCTTGCCGGTACAGCTCAAGCTTTCCAAGTTCACCGTGGCTTTATTCTACTGTTGAAATACGTCGCTCCCCCGTTGAAAAACCGTTCTTTAAAGCAGATTCCTAAAGCGAAAGTTACGGTAGTTTGCGAATGGTCTTCCCAAAGCAACAGCGAACAACCAGCAATTAAAGAAACAACCGCTTCTGTTTTACCTTCTTGGTTAAACCATTCTTTTGCTCTATCGGAGTGTCACTGGTGCCAACAAGTCTTCATGCAGTCGCCTGAGCTATTGGCGATCGCGAATCAAGCGGATCTCGCTACCAGCAACCCAGCAGACACCTCTGCCAGCCAATCCTCCGACCTGTTTAAAGAAGCCATGCCTGCTCTGCTGATGGTTCCCCTGGAAAGCCAAGGTACCGTGTTAGGGTTCCTGGTGCTACAGCATCATCAGCCTCGTTCCTGGCAATCTGAGGAATTAGAGTTAGTAAAATTAGTCAGCGCTCAGGCGAGTACGGCAATCATTCAAACGCAATCATTACGCCAAGTGCAAGCTCTTGTCGAGGAGCGTACCGCCCAGCTGCAAGGCAGTATGGAAGTGCAGGCAAAGTTGTACGAAAAAACTCGCCAACAACTCGATCAGTTGCGGCAACTCAATCAAGTGAAGGATGAATTCATCAGCAACCTGAGCCATGAGTTGAACACACCGCTCACCACGATGAAGCTAGCGATTCGGATGTTACGTCAAGCCGAACAGTCGCCAGAAAGTCGTGCTAAGTATCTGCAAATGCTGGACGAGCAGTGTACTCGAGAAATTGATTTGATCGCGGACTTGCTCGCTCTCCAGAAACTGGAGTCGAAGAAATCTTCAATTCATCTGCAAAAGATAGACCTCAAGCAGGTTATTCAAGAGTTAGTTGAGCCGTTTGAGCAGAAATGGGTGGATAAAGGATTAACGCTAGCCGTAGAGTTCCCCAAGCGATCGCTAATGCTTCAGACTGACACGGATAGCCTCAATCGCATACTGCATGAGCTTTTGACCAATGCTGGCAAATATTCTGAGCCAGATTCTACCGTTCATTTGCGTGCTACTCACGAGATTAATCCGCAAGGGAATCAGATTGTTCTTTACTTGAGCAACAATGGTCCTGGCATCTCGCCAGCAGAAATGGGGTATATCTTTGATAAATTCCGCCGGGGTAAAGGCATCACCGAACAAGCAATTCAAGGCACTGGGTTGGGTCTAGCTCTGGTAAAGTCTTTAGTACAGCACCTCAATGGTGCGATCGCTGTCTCTAGTTGTTCTACTGAAGATACTCACGCTTGCGAAACCTGCTTCACTCTCACCTTGCCTCAGTCTTTTGACAGCACTCAAGTCTGAAGCCAGAAACTAGACAATCAGACGCCAAATCTGAGAATTTATAAGCTGTTGCACGTTTAACTTGCATATTCTGAAAATAGGGGAAAAGTGGTGAATTCCTCTCTTCTGTTCTTGTAGCAGTTCAGACTGGCTTGCTTCGAGATTTCACGGCTTACTAATTCTTGTAAGGGCTTACCTGCCAAGCACCCCGATTCTGACTCTTGACTTTATTAAGGGATGATATGCTCGCAAAAGCTCCACTAAAACCCCTACGTTGGCAACGAACGAAATATACTGCCCTTGCTCGTCAACTAGACATTTTTGGAGCAGCAGCAGAGTGGGTGTTTTATTTATGGTGGGATAATATCTTTAGAAATACTTCCCCTTTACATAAAAAGCGACGGGCACAGTGGTTAGTTGAAACTTTACTAGATTTAGGTCCCACTTTTATTAAGATTGGGCAGGCATTATCTACCCGCGCAGATTTGCTGCCTCTAGAATATGTAGAAGCGTTGGGGCAGCTACAGGATCGGGTTCCGGAATTTAGTGCCGAGCAAGCAGTCGCGCTGATTGAATCGGAACTTGGTAATTCAATTCATGCTCTGTATCGGGAATTCGATCGTTTTCCGATTGCTGCGGCTAGTTTAGGGCAAGTCCACAAAGCACGGCTGCATACGGGTGAAGATGTCGTTGTCAAAGTACAACGTCCGGGATTAGAAAGGTTATTTAAATTAGATTTTCAAGCTTTGGGTAGGCTTGTCCGTTTTTCGCGGCGCTATATGCCTTGGACAAGAAAATATGAATTAGAAGCAATTTATAGCGAATTCTTTAATCTTCTTTATCAAGAGATTGATTATATTCAAGAAGGTAAAAATGCCGAACGTTTTGCTGCCAATTTCCTCGGTTATCCCCGGATTCTGATTCCGAAAGTTTACTGGCGTTACACAACCACAAAAATTTTAACTGTAGAATATTTACCTGGAATCAAAGTAAGCGATCGCAAAACTATTGAAGCCTGTGGGTTAGACCCGAAAAGAATCAACCAACTTGGAATCTGTTGTTATTTAAAACAACTCTTACAAGATGGTTTTTTTCAAGCAGATCCTCACCCTGGAAATATGGCAGTGAGCCAGGATGGCAGCTTGATTTTTTATGACTTTGGCATGATGGCAGAACTGAAGTCTATTGCCAAAGATCAAATGATTAGAACATTTTTTGCTGTCCTAAAAAAGGATACAGACGAGGTATTAGATACCTTAATTGATATGGGTTTAGTGGTGCCTGTCGCGGATATGACTCCGGTACGAAGGTTATTAACTTTTATCTTAGATAAGTTCACTGAAAAACCGATTGATGTCAAAGCTTTTAGTGAAATGAGTACCGAAGTTTATGCCATGTTTGAGCAGCAACCCTTTCGCTTGCCTGCCCAGATGACGTTTATTTTGAAGGCTTTAACTACACTCGATGGGATCGCTAGGACACTCGATCCTGAATATAATCCAGTAGCAGCGGCTCAACCCTTTATTAAAAGTATCACTGTCTCTCAAGCCAAAGGAAATTTAATCGGGGAACTTGCCCGACAAGCCAAGAATTTTATTGGTTATAAATTGCGACAGCCAAAAGCTTCGGAAATTTTAATCCGGCGCTTAGAAGAACGAATTGAACAGGGAGAGTTACAACTGCGGGTGCGAACCCTTGAAAGCGATCGCATCCTCAAACGGATTAATTTAGCCCTAAAAAGCCTAGTTTATGCCTGTTTAACAGGTTTTACCCTCCTGTCGGCGGCAGTGCTGCTGGCGCTACCTTCCTATAGTAGTTGGGCGATCGCTATTTTTGGTTTATCAGGTCTATGGTTCTTGGTGTTGCTACGCTCTTTATTCAATTTAGGCTTGAAAGAAAAAATAGACAAACTCACTGAAAAATAGCTGTTAGCCGTTCGTTCTTTTCTCATCTAGTAACGATGAGAATTTATTCCCTTAAATTAAAAAGGCAAAAGGCAAGAAAAACTTCTTGCCTTTTGCCTTTTGATACCCCCAGGGGAATTCGAATCCCCGTCGCCTCCGTGAAAGGGAGGTGTCCTAGGCCTCTAGACGATGGGGGCCTGCTCCGTTGCACTTTTATTAATTTAGCCAATTGAAAAGCTTTTGTCAACACCTAAACGAAAAAAATTTGAGCGGGGAGTTAAGACAGGCAATTTCGGAGTTTTGGGGCAGGAGGAGCGCGATCGCGTTAGGCTAGTGGCTGGGTAAGCAGCGAGTGTATGCGGCAATAATTTGCCGCTCCGCGATCGCGGGACGCGACCAATCGGGACGTAATTTTAGTGAAAAGCCCGATCGCGTCAGCTAGAGCTGCTAGAACAATAGTAGTCTTTAATTTCTATCTCCTCACATTCCATGCTGACCCATCACCGCAGACCTGTCTGCCTATCACTTGTATCTACTGATATGCCGGTTTGGTCTACCATTGAAACCGCTGCTACCTTATATCAAAAAGACAAACAGCGCTTTCATCTGCTGCTCACGGAACCAGAAATCCGGGATTGGGAACGCTCTGATGAAGCGCCCGCTGTTGCTAAAGACCAACCGCCAGAAACTCCCAGACTTTTGTGGTTGGAAATTTCCCCTTCTAGGGTGATCATGACCATGCAGGGAAACGGCAAGTTGAGTTATCGCCATCTCTGGGAACGAGGAATTTATGGTCTTAGCCGCTATTGGTTACATAGCGAGTCCTTAGCCGCGCATGGACAGGTGCGTCTGCGAAACTTTACCAAAAGTTTGACTCTAGAAGGGCGTCTCTTGCCAGAACATCTGCGGCTGGAATATGAATTATGGTCGGAAAAAGTCCAGTTGGGGAGCTATATCCTGAATCTGGAGATTCATCATTAGTCATTCGTCCTTAGTTGCGACTCCTCAACTAAGGACGGATGACTAATGACTTCAGACTTTTAAAAAGTAAATGTTGTTCGGATGGTGCCAATCACCAGATCGTCATTAGCCGCATTATGATCGGGAGCAGTGAGCCAGATAATCCCCGGTGTTATCGCGATGTTATCTGTCACCTGGTACTGATAGAACGCTTCTAGGTGCAATGAAGTATCTGAATCCTGAATGCCCAACTGGCTAAGGCTATTAGCCCGATTTGTCACCTTTGGTTCCATGCCAACAATCACACCTGCCAAATTGCCGGTTTTTCCCAAGTCAGGAAATGCCAACGTTAAAGCCCAGTTCCAGATGTTGGCATCTCCCAGCGCGATCGCCCTCGCCGCCGTGTAGCCAACCCATCCTCCGACGACAAACCGGGGACTAATCTGAAAAGAGGCTTCTACACCGTAGGAATTGCTAACAACTGGAAACCCTAACGGATTTAACTGATTATTCAGGTTGGCGTCATTGCTGCCAGTTTGCAGGTCATTTTTATAAGCGTGAACATAAGTTAATCCAATGCTGGCGCGATCGCTGGGTTTAAATAATACTTGTGCTAGTGCCCCATAAGAACCATTGAACAATCCGTTTCCAGATTCTGGATTATCAGCGTCACCGGCTAAATAGCCTAAGCTCAGTTCCAGTTTGTCGTTGAAAGCATGCCGAATCCCAATACCCGCCCCTTCAACCAGGTAGTAAATGGAAGGACGGGTTCCAAAGCGAGATAAGGCACCGCTGCCACCGTCGCCATCCAGGTAAGGGTTGACGGTATTCGTAAAGTTTTCTGCATCAGCGGCATTGGCAGCAACCACGACTTCTGTATTCTTGCCGACGGGGAACTGGTAAAGCAGCTCATCAATCACGACATCACTGCTAGTATCGCCCGTAAAAAACAGGTCGCCTTCTGGAGTAAGGGTACGTTCGGAAAGCGAACCCAATCCTTCAGCTTGCAGTCGAGTTCTCAGGATATCTCGACCTGTAAAGCTAGTTTCTAAGTTTAGGCGCGTCCGATGCCCAAAGATTGCCACGTCATCGATCGGCTTGCCATCAGCATTTTCCCCAGTTGCAACGCCTGCAACCCCAAAAATCGCTTCCCCAGCAAGTTTGGTCGTGGTGGAAAATCCAATCAGTTTCAGTTCCTCAGTCCGCGCTGTTAGTTCATCGACTTTCCCGCGCAGCAAGGCGAGTTCAAGGGTATATTCTTCTTTTAAACGCTCCAATATCACTAAGTCTTCTTTAGCAATGGCGTCTCCGTTCGCCACAGGCAGTACCTGGCTAATTCGGTTGAGGGCAAGATTTAGGGCAGCAGCGAATTCATAGCGGCTCAAGGCTCGATTGCCCCGAAAGGTGCCATCGGGATAGCCAGCAATGACCCCATATCGCTCTACTAAAGACCGTAGCGCCTCATATGCCCAGTCACCTGGTTGAACATCCTTTAGCTGGGAAACGTTCGTGACTTGGTTCATGCGGTCATCAACAGAGTCTTCCTGCGCCGAGTCTGGCTGAGCGTAGCCATCAATTTGTTCTAAAACGCTGGAGGATGACTCCGGGGGGTCATCGACGGGCATGACAACTTCTGGAGTGTCAACAGGAACAGGATTTTCTGGCGTTGTCGGAATTTCAGACGCGATCGCTTTCCCACTGACAATCAGGATTGCTCCTAAAACTGCTGAGCTTAGCCACTGAGAATTCCTGAGGATTTTGCACATCTCTACTCTTCACACCACTTAAGCTTCTTCCCCATTGTTCATTGTCAAATGCTTTCTAACATGAAGAGAGAGAAGATTTGTTTTATTTCACCCAGAGTATTGCGTCGTTGAAATTTCAGTAGCGATCGCATCCGATGAAACAACCAGAATCATTGCGATCGCAAGCAGGATTCGCTGCTAAAACAAAGAGTAGAAGCACTACTCTATAAAATCACCATGACACCGAAAACAACGCGCCGTGCTTTCTTAGCCACTAGCATAGCTGTAGCAGGAGGGATTGTCGGCACTGCGGCGTTGAAAGAAGAGCGGACGCCTGCGGAGTCATCTCCAACGCCGGTGACAGCGACCATGCCAGAACGGGAATTGGGAAGTACTGGGGTGCGTCTCCCGATTCTCGGTTTGGGAGGTGCTGGTCAGACACCATTATCTTGGGAAAATTCAGAAGAGAAAGCGATCGCGCTCGTTCAAAAAGCTTTAGATTTGGGCATTCGTCACTTTGATACAGGGGCAAGCTATGGCCCTAGCGAAGACTATCTGGGAAAAGTGCTACCTGCACATCGAAGTAAGTTATTCCTGAGTAGTAAGACGGCTATCCGCGACCGAGATGGGGCTTGGCGAGAGTTGGAGCGCAGTCTCAAACGTCTGAATACAGATTACCTTGACCTATGGCAACTCCATCATGTCTCTTTTGAGCAAGAACTAGACGAAATTTTTGGGCGCAACGGTGCAATTCAGGCTTTGGAAGAGGCAAAACAGCAAAAGCTGGTGCGTTTCGTTGGCATTACTGGGCACCACGAACCGGCAATCATTGCTGAAGGCTTGCGCCGTTATGCCTTTGACACAACACTTATTCCCGTAAATGCTGCCGATAAACACCATCCGCGTCCGTTTATCCCGGCGGTGCTACCCGTGGCGCGTGAGAAAAAGCTGGGCGTCATTGCCATGAAGGTTCCTGCTTATGGGCGTCTATTTAAGCCGGGAGTGTTGGATGGTATGCATCAAGCGTTGGGGTACTCGCTGTCAGTCCCAGGAGTCCATTGTGCAGTCATCGCCGCTGAGAATCCGGCACAGTTAGAGTCAAATGTTAAGGTAGCCCAGGCATTCCAAGCCCTGGCTGAGACAGCGATCGCAGAAATTGAGCAACGCACTGCTGCTGCTTGGGAGGATAATACTTTCTTCCGCGCTTGGACTTGATTGTTTTAACCGCAAAGGACGCAGAAAAATTCGCCCTCACGACGATTACCGAACCTCACTATCGAAAAAACGGCGATGAAAGTCGCACGACGCCTTAATGCTATGTATGCACTGTCAAAACTAGGCAAGCAATTTTACTAACGTTTATCTTGATTTACTTATTGAGAATAATTGACAATAAATGAACAGAGTTTTATACTCTTCTGGAATTATTTACAAACTTTCCTCAATTGATCGGCGCGAACCGTCGATCGTGTCATGCCGAAGAACCCACTACTATTACTACAACAAGGAAAACCTTTGAGCCGCCGCAAACTGCTGGCACTCGGATTAGCAGGAGTCGGTGTGACTGGTGCAGCGTTAGCCGGAGGTAATGCTTTACGCTTGGCTTTACCCGGTCTCAATAAAAAACGAACGCTCCCAGCAAGAGTGCCACCCGTTGCGAGCGATACACCCGCCGATCCGAGTGGCTTAAACCCCATGACGGTGTTGCGAGATTTTGATTATGGCACGATTAAGCAGGAAAATGGACGGGCAATCCGGGAATTTCGGATTGTTGCGGAGAATTCCATGCTACAGCTCAATAGTGCGGTTTCTTTTAACACCTGGACTTTCAACAATCGCGTACCAGGGCCAACATTACGGGCAAAAGAAGGCGATCGCATTCGCGTTCTTTTCCTCAATCAAGGTGGACATTCCCACTCGATGCACTTTCATGGCTTCCACCGTTCTGAGATGGATGGAGTGCGTCCGGTGCGCCACGGAGCCGCAACGATTTATGAGTTTGACGCAGAACCGTTTGGCGTGCATCTGTACCACTGTCACACGGAGCCTGTGACGCGGCATATTAGCAAAGGTCTGTACGGTATGTTTATCATCGACCCTCCTGAGGCTCGTCCACCAGCAGATGAGATGGTGTTGATGATGGCTGGCTATGACATCGATGAGGATCGGAAAAATGAACTTTATGCCTTTAATGGTCTGCCTGACTATTACATGATGCACCCGATCCCGATTTACCAGAATCAACTGATTCGCCTATACGTTCTGAACATGATTGAGTTCGATGTAGCGGCAACGTTTCACCTGCACGCCAATATGTTTCAGGTGTATCGCACTGGGCGCACTCTAACTCCCAGTGAAGAAACAGATGTCATCACGATGGGTACCGCTGAGCGGCATATCCTAGAATTTTCCTTCCGGTACCCGGGGAAATATATGTTTCATCCCCATCAGGATGAGATGGCAGAACACGGTTGTATGGGTCAGTTTGAAGTAATGGGTTCCGCTTAGTAGAAATTTTCGCAAAAAGTAGTTGATATAGTTTTGCAACTACTAGATAATAAACCCCGGAATCTGAATAAAAAAAATGTCTCAAAACTCTTCAATGATGCCTTCTTTTCGGTCTTTATCTTATACCGTGGCGATCGCTGGTTTAATCGCTCTCACCAGCTGTGGGAATGCCCCAACCACCGACAACACCGCATCCCCAGCAGCGAGTCCCTCGACCGCAGCTTCTTCCCCTGCAAGTACCACAGAAACGGCTGCTCACAATCACAGTAGTGGTAAGCAAATCAACATTAACACGGCTATTCTCTCCGAGTTAGACAAATTAGAAGCAAAATTAGGCATTCCAGCACTGTCTAATAAAATTCAAGCAAGTCGTCCCTACGGCAGTCCTGAGGAATTAGTTACCAAAAAAGTAATTAGCCAGGAGCAATATGACCAAGTGAAAGACATGGTCACGATTCAGGATGTGGTGCTAACTGGGGAAGCCAAAGACGTTGATTATATGACCAAGTTAGGCTTAATGAAAGGTCATCTCTTGGTTGCTAGAGAACTTCTAGATCAACAAAAACCCGACCAAGCCGAACCTCATATTGGACACCCGGTAGAAGAAATTTACGTGGATGTGGAAGACCAACTCAAGGAACGCAACGTTAAAGAATTTAAGACAACTTTGATTGGCCTGCAAGATTTAATAAAGTCCAAACCCAAGGATGCTAGCGTGAAAACAAGTTTCACTCAGTCCACACAGGCTGTTGACGCGGCAATTCAGGCTTTACCCGAAACCCAACGCCAGTCTCCAAAATTTGTGCTACAGACGATCAACGGGTTGCTGGATGCGGCGAATGCAGAATATAGAGCCGCGATCGCTAACGGCAAAATCTCCGCTGCGATTGAGTATCAAGACTCGCGGGGGTTTGTTAACTACGCCGACACTTTGTATAAAGGGATCGCCGATAAAATGGTTAAAGAAAATCCGGAAGCCCACAAAGCGATCGCAGACAGCATGACCCAGTTGAAAACTGCTTGGCCCTCCGCCATTCCCCCGGCTGCACCCGTAAAGACTCCGGAGGAAGTAAACCAGCTAATCAAGACAATTGAGAAGAACGCTCAAACTGCGATCGCGAAGAGTTAACCAATCTAGGACATCACCGAAAGCATGAAAGAGCTTGACCAAAAAAAGACTATTGACCTGCTGAACACCATCATGGAATTTGAGCTGGCAGGAGTGGTGCGTTATACCCACTATTCCTTGATGGTAATTGGCCCCAATCGAATTCCGATTGTGGAATTTTTCAAATTGCAGGCAACTGAGTCTTTGACCCATGCCCAACAAGCGGGAGAAATTCTGACAGGTTTAGAGGGACATCCTAGCCTACGAATTGCTCCCATTGAGGAGACTTATAAACATTCGGTGCAGGACATTTTGCGGGAAAGCTTCAATCATGAAAAGAAAGCGCTAGACCTCTATAAAACCTTGCTAGACACGGTTGCAGATGCCAGCATTTACTTGGAAGAATTTGCCCGCACGATGATTGGCACTGAAGAAATGCACACCATAGAAATCAAAAAGATGTTGCGTGACTTTAGCTAATGGGTAATAGGTAAGCAGAGTTTTGAGTTTTAAATGTTGAGCTTTGAGCTAGAAGAAAGTTCTAATTGCGGTTCTCGGTTATGTGAGGTACATTCTCAAAACTGAAAAGCTTGATAATCGTGAATTTTGGCGTACCTCACTAGTGCAATAACCGCGATCGCTCAAAACTCAAAACTCAGATGAGATAAACTCTTGCCTCTACAACCTTTTCCCAATTCCTTACTACCAATTACCAATTGTCATGGATTTTAGTTCTGCGCTACCGACCTTTGCGATCACCCTGCGGGAAGGAGTTGAAGCCGCCCTCGTTGTGGGAATCGTGCTGGCTTGCTTAAAAAAAGCCAAGCAGAGTTCCCTGAACCCTTGGGTTTATGCGGGTGTTGGGGCTGGGCTTGCCGCCAGTGCCGTAGTCGGCGTTTTGTTAGCCTGGATAGCTCAAGCGCTCTCGAAATCCAATCAACCCTTTGCACCCGTGCTGGAGCCACTTCTGGAGGGTGTATTCAGTGTAATCGCGATCGCGATGCTCAGCTGGATGCTCATCTGGATGACTCAACAGGCACGCTCGCTGAAAGCATCTGTCGAAGGAGCCGTTACATCGGCTCTGAGGCAAAAAGGGGGTTCGGGCTGGGGTATTTTCAGCCTAATTTTCATCGCAGTTCTGCGGGAAGGTTTTGAAACTGTTCTCTTTATCCTTGCCAAATTTCAACAAGGTTTAATTCCAGCTTTGGGTGCCTTGGCTGGCTTAGGAGTTGCTGCTGGGATTGGTGTTGCTTTATTCAAGTGGGGAATTCGGATTAATATCCGCCTATTTTTCCAGGTGATGGGCGTTTTATTGATCCTAGTTGTTGCAGGTTTAGTCGTATCCTCGTTGAGCCATTTTGACTCAGCGATCGCTACATTAGCTCAAATGGATCGGAAGTCAGAAGCTTTGTGTTTCTACTACGAACGGTTTGCTAAAAATCCCTCTTGTATTTTGGGACCAATCGTTTGGAATACGACCCAAATTTTTCCCGATGACAAGTTTCCTGGCCTACTTTTTAGCGCCTTGTTCGGATATACCGATAAGCTCTACGTCGTTCAAGCAGTCAGTTACCTGCTGTTTTTGCTGACTATTGGGGGCATTTATTTCCGCAGTATTACCGGACGCACCAGTGTAGCCGCGGCAAATGGTAAATCGGCACAAAAACCGATTAGCTATCGGCAAGAATAGCGCCAATTGCAAGATTCTAGAGATTGGTATAGAGGTAGTCATAGAAAAACCCGTTTTCTTCTCAGAAAACGGGTTTTTCTATGTTCGGATTGTGTTAGCGACATACCGATTGTCCCACCGCTTCAGGGTGACAGGAACAATACGTCCTTTGCAAAAATGAGCGATCGCCAGTTGCTAAGCAGGACAGTTTAGCCCTAGAAAAGAAATTGCTACCCTCTTTAGTCACATAAAGGTTAGCTTATCTCTCTTGCTCAACTCCGAAGTGCTTTGGCAGCAGGACAAAAGCATTAAACTCTGGCAGATGCACAGGAGAATTCTTAAGCACTACCTGTGAAGGCGACTTCTGGAAATTTTGCCTGAGCATCAGACATAGAACGGCGTTTGCCTTCTTCTTGCCAGTAGTTAATCACTTCTGTCGCTTTGTTGAGCAACGCGACGCGCTCTTGATCGGTAATCCAATGCTTGGCTTCCAACTCATTTTTTAGCTGTTCCCAAGCATCGTTCCGAGGCCAAAAAAAGTAAGATGTCAGAGGGCTGGTGCCTTTGCCTACTACTTGGTCAACTGCTAGTGCTACGTTCTCTTCCAGCCAGAGAACCTTTAAAATAAACCTCGACAATCACACCTCCAGGGAAGTCCCAGGCTTGTTGAATACTGTACAAACGATTATTTTACACCTAGGCGATCGTGGATAGCTATGTGTTTGCTCATCGAATATTTTAATTGGGATTGGGAGATGCTTTGCAGTGGTTCAAGAATCTAGTTGCCTAAGTTTAGTCGTTTTCGATATTGACGGTGTAGTGCGAGATGTTGGGGGATCTTACCGACGGGCGCTAGCTGATACTGTGGAGCAGTTTACGGAGGGTGCTTACCGACCAACCCCAGAGGAAATTGACCATCTGAAGTTGGAAGGGATGTGGAATAACGATTGGGAGGCATCCCAAGAATTGGTCTATCGTTACTTTGAAAGCGCTGGACAGAAAAGATCGCAACTAAGCCTTGATTATGACGTTTTGGTTGCTTTTTTCCAATCGCGGTATCGTGGGCCAGATCCACACCATTGGACGGGTTATATCTGCGATGAACCGCTGCTATTACAACCGAGCTATCTAGAGCAATTGACAGCGGCTGGGATTCCCTGGGGCTTTTTTAGCGGTGCTACCCGTGGATCGGCTAATTATGTCTTGGAGCAACGCCTGGGTTTAAAGTCGCCGTTGCTCATTGCGATGGAGGATGCTCCGGGTAAACCTGACCCAACAGGGCTGTTTGCGGCAGTACAAGCGATGGAAGAAAGATCGTCGGTTCCCCCCTCAACCCCGGTTATTTATGTGGGAGATACGGTTGCTGACATTTACACGATAGAAAAGGCGCGATCGCTTAGCGTCTCCCCAGGAGAATCGCTCCACCCTGACCGTCGTTGGATTGCAGTGGGCATTTTGCCACCCCACGTTCAGGAAAACCAGCAACAAAGGGATGCTTATGCAAATGCTCTCAAGGCTGCTGGTGCTGCTGCGATTTTCAGCAATGTACAGGAATTGACACCCGTGCAGATTTTACAACTGGTCAATTCACCAGAATGAGCGAATCGTGTAGCAGCGGGCGAGTGGGTATTGCTTCATACGAATGGGTGAGCGGTTAAGGTGAGTTTAAATACACCTAGCAGGGCGAAGGGGAAGCGGGGCTGCCATCAGTAGATTGGAACAGTAGAAACAACACTTCCCAGGAAAATTCATCATGCAATCAACCAATCAATTTGAAGCCATGACTCCTCAAGCCGCTGCTACCAATGCGATTAAAAAGCCAGTTCTGCGTAGAGGTTCCCGCGATCGCGCAGTGGTAGAACTCCAACAACTACTCGCTCATTGGGGCTATTATGCCACTCCTTTCGATGATGTGTTTGACCTCCCCGTCGAAAATGCCGTGAAAGCTTTTCAACACCGCGTCTTTCTAGTAGAAGATGGGATTGTTGGCGCTAAGACGTGGCAAGCTCTTTACTCTGGTGCCCCCGTTGATATGCCGGAACTGAGACTAGGTAGCCGTGGTGAAGCAGTGAAAACCCTTCAGAAAGTCCTACAGTTGATTCCCGATGGTATATTTGGGTCAATTACCCAGAATACTGTGAAAAGCTTCCAAAGCTCCCGTGGCTTGGTAGCGGATGGAATTGTCGCTTCTCGCACTTGGTTTGAGTTGAGCAAGCTACCTCACTAAGAAGTTGTTGCATCGGGATGTGGTGGCGCTCCTTTTTTACCCGCATCCCTCGTATCGAATTGGAACTTTCAACCAGCGCGATCGCTCTAGAAGTCCTAGGGCGATCGCTGTGTTTTTCGCGCTGGTTGTTTAATCAGGAGTTTCAACTGTGCAGAAAATCGATAAATTTTTACTCAGAATGCAGCTTCTGACCGCAGAGAGTGTGCGGAGCGGGTATCGCCATCTATATTAAGAAACGACCTGTAAAATTCTGCAATTACTGCCCATATTTCAGCAGATGTGCAAAATTTCTTCCCATTCGTCTGTTATTTCTATGTTTTCTGCTCAAACTAGGACTTTAGTCGGTACCATAGGCGCGATCGCCACAGTCATGGCTACGAGCGTTATAATTCCACCAAGCAACATCAAGGCATACGCAGCTCCAATCGATGCTTCTGTTGCAGTAGCGAACTTAAACGCTTGGGAAAACGCTCAACTAGAACGCACCCTCAGAGGGCATTCAAATTGGGTAAATGCTGTCGCCATCAGCCCTGATGGAACAACCTTAGCCAGTGGCAGTTCTGACAACACGATCAAACTTTGGAATCTTTCCAGCGGACAAGAAATTGGCACCCTTACCGGGCATTTCAAACCAATTTTCACAATTGCATATAGCCCCAATGGGCAGCTTCTCGCTAGCGGATCTCAGGATAATACAATCAAAATCTGGAATCTTGCTACAGGTCAAGTCATCCGCACTCTCAGGGGGCATTCTAGCTCCATTGATTCGGTCGTTTTCAGTCCTGACGGGCAGTTTATTGCCAGTGGGGGTAAGGACGACACGATCAAGATTTGGAATCTGACTTCCGGCGAGCAAATCTTAAGCCTCACAGGGCATTCTAATGGGATTGATGTTGTTGCCTTTACCCCAGATGGGCAGACCCTCGTGAGTGGTTCTGAGGACAAAACCATCAAAGTTTGGGATCTCTCTACAGGTCAAGTCATCCGCACCCTCAGAAAACATACAAATGCGGTTCATTCCTTGGCAATTACCCCAGATGGACAGACACTTATAAGTGGGGGTTTTGACAAAACTATCTACCTTTGGGACATGACCACATGGCAGCTCAAAGGTCGCCTGAGAGGGCATGCAGACATGGTTTATGCAGTTGCTATTAGTTCGGATGGACAGTTTCTCGCTAGTGGTAGCGAAGATAGAACAATTAAAATTTGGAGCCTAAAAACTGGGAAACAAATTACAACGCTGACGGGTGATTCTAGTGCAATTTATTCCCTCTCTATCAGCCAAGATGGACAGACGATTGCAACGGGTAGTTATGACAAAAACATCCGAATTTGGCGAACGCAGGGACTTTAAATTGAATAGCTAAAAACTAAAATCTGGGCTAAAAGCTTAAACCCATTGAAGCGAGTTTTAGCTTCCCCAGGAAAATTTTAGCTTGACCAATGCTATAAATGTCGCTCGTTGACGTGCATCTTGAATCGTCACACTTGAGAGGCATACCTGCAAAAAAAGGCTTAAGCATAATGCTTAAGCCTTTTTAAATTTAATACGAGTAACTGAAACTAATTGCGCTTACAAATTACTCAGCCCTTTTTGTCTCAGCTTTTTCAAGGAAAAACTAAAAAGGTTTAGTTTCTAAAGCTTAGTAGCGGCGAGAAAAGCTGTTGTTTCCGCGACCACCACCACCAGACGGGCCTCTATCTTCTTTGGGCTTCGCCTTGTTAACTTTCAAGTCGCGACCCATCCATTCAGCACCGTCAAGCGCTTCAATGGCAGCTGTTTCTTCAGCTTCTGTACCCATTTCTACGAAACCAAAGCCACGTAGACGACCTGTTTCCCGGTCAGTGGGTAGCTGGACGCGCTTTACAGAACCATATTCTGCAAAAACCCCAGTCAGGTCTTCTTGCGTAACTTCGTAGGATAGATTGCCTACATAAATAGACATAGATTGTCTCCAAAATCAAGGGGGTGTAGAGATTTGAATTTCGGAGAGAAGCCTGTCAAGACCAAAAGGAAAACACCTATCAATACTATAAACAAACACTGCAACCGAATTTATTCTCACCTATTACGGTAGCACAACAGATTCTGGAATGGGGCTTTTGGTATCTAAGTTTTCTCCAACTAATCTTTAAACTTTGACCGAGTATAGCTTCTAGCTAATTTCCCGGATTCGGAAAAGTCCGAGCGATCGCTTTCCTCGCGTATGCATACTTCTAAGAAATTTGCAACGGCAACATTACATAAATTTTTTAATTCTGGGCACACAGGTAAATCAACAACGTCTCAGTGTAAAGCAACACATTTTTGTAGTGTGCGTTGTTTCCCAATTTACTAAAATGACAAATCAGCAAATTTCCGCTAAGGTTTTCACGGCGCTGGTCGTCGTGGCAACGATTGGCGTTTCTGCAATGCCTATGTTTAAAGTAGTATCTCAGCCGCCTGTCATTCCATCTACCTTAACGGCTCAAATACCCACCAACACTTGGCAAAATGTGCGACCGATTCGCACCATCGAGGCTCATTCAGGGAGCGTGGGAGCGATCGCGATCGCTCCCAACGGACAGCTAATGGTTAGTGGTAGCGATGATGGCACGATCAAAGTATGGAATCCGAAAACGGGTCAACCAATTCGCACCCTAACTGGGCATACTGACACCATTTGGGCACTTGCGATTAGTCCTAATGGGCAAACCCTCGCCAGCAGTAGCGCGACCAACGATGGCTCGCTAAAACTGTGGAATTTAAAAACTGGCAAGGTAATCCGGACTATCACGCGGGATTGGTACGTTAAATCTCTCGCCTTTAGCCCAGATGGAGAACGCCTTGCGATTGGTAGCTGGAACACGACTGCACGGAACGCAGAGATTGAAGTGTGGAATGCACGCACGGGTAAATCGATCTATAGCTTCCAGGGATCTCCTCAGTCGAATTTAATGGTCGCCTTTAGTCCCGATGGAAAAACTCTCGCTAGTGGGAATGAAGACAGTACGATCCAACTATGGGATCTTAGGTCAGGCAAACCCATCCGCACCATCAACAATGGAGAGGCTGTCAGAGCGATCGCTTTTGGTCGAGATAGCAAAACCCTTGTCAGCGAGACTTATAACCAAATCGTCAAAATCTGGAATCTGCAAACCGGCGAACTCATCTCTACACCGATTAAGGATTCAGGCACCGTTTTCGTGAATGCTGTTGCTTTGCATCCGAATAATCAAATACTTGCAAGTGCATTAGGCGGATCGGAAGGCAGTTTAAATTTATTTGATTTGCAAACTGGTAGTGTAATCAATCCTCTTACAGGGTCTTTTAACGTTATCTCCTCACTCGCATTCACCCCAAACGGGCAGACTCTTGTTAGTGGTAATTTTGACGGAACAATTACCTTCTGGGAACCCCAATAGTTATACTGTTTCGCTTTTGCCTGAAGTGAGATTGGCATCGCTTCAGGCTCTATTTCCCTTCTCTTGCGTAGGAAAAGCCCGACTCTAGACACATTGGTTAAGAATGTTATCTGCGACCTTCTCTTAGCTCCCAATAAATTGGGGGTTAAAGGGATCGAAACGTAATGCAAATCACGTCAGATCCCCCTAGCATCCAATTTATTAAGAGGAGAAACTCCCTATCGCTGCATTTGCTGTTCCAACAGTTTCTGCGCTCTCGGCTTGTAAATTAAATAGAACAACGCCTCAATGTAACGCAGTAGATCTTCGCGGTTCTCCTTGGAAGTATAATTCCAGAAGCCGTAAATTCGAGCTAAAGATAGAAGTTTGGTTGTGTGAATCTTCCACGTATAAGTGCTATAAACTCGATCAATCGCTCGTGTAGAAATTTCGTACCAGTAGTTAGGATTTTGGTCGCACTTAGAGACAAACTCCAGGATTTTTTCCGCCATTTCTTCAAGATGCGTCGGGTTAATGTAGAACCCATTAAACTTATCCTGAATAATCTCTAACGGGCCACCGAATTGAGTAGCAAATGTCGGTAAACCAGAAATCATTGCCTCCAAAATGGTCAGACCAAAAGCTTCAAACAGCGCTGGTTGAACAAAGACACCTTGGCGATCGGCAATCACCCGATAAATTTCGCCAGAGTCGGTTTTAGAAAGGCGCACGCCTAGCCAGCGAATTTTACCTTGTAGATTGTACTTTTCAATGATTTGGTAAAGCTTAACAATTTCATCTTTTTCTTCGTTATCGCTTGATTCCTCAACGCGCAACTTCCCAGCAACTAAAATTAAGTTGCAATGTTCTTGTAAAGCTTCGTTCTTGCCAAAACACTCAGCCAATCCGGTAAGATTTTTGATTCGGTCGAGACGAGCCATTGAGAAGAGAGGGCGCTTGTTCGGATCGTCCAATTTCCCTAAAATTTGGGACGGATCTTCGAGGGTAAAGAGCATCTCCTCGATCCGGGCGCGATCGCTCGGTATGCGATCTTCGGTACGCGAATAGGGAAAATAAGCATTTTCATTTACTCCAGGCGGCACCACGTTGAATTTGGGGCTAAATAGCTCAACTCCGCTCACTACATGGTACAAATCCGGCATCGTGAAACACTTGTAAGATTCATACTGTCCCACGCTATCCGGCGTTCCGACAATTTCTTGATAAGTACTGCTAATGATGAAATTTGCAGCATTCATCGCAATTAAATCGGCAGTGAATTGTAGGGAGAAATGATACTTTTCTTCCAAGTCGTTCCAGTAGAGGTTACTGAAAAGATATTTAGATTTTTCTAAGGCGTGGGCAATGTTGCATTGAGTCACCTTCAAGCGACGCGCCAGTAAAAATGCCACCAAATTACCGTCGGAATAATTTCCAACAATTAAGTCGGGCTTACCTTGAAATTCTGCCAGCAGCTCTTTTTCCGAGTCGATGGCATAGCTTTCTAGATAAGGCCAAAACTCAAACCGGGAAATCCAGTTTTGAGTCACTTTGGGATTAAACTCTCGCAAAGGCACTCGCAAAATCCAAGCATTATCTGTGCCGTGAACTTTTTCTAAGCGTTGGTTACACAAAGTACCATCGCTATTCGGAATTAAGCGAGAGAGAATAATTACTTTCGGCTCAACACCTAGAACATCCAACCCAGCCAGCGAGAGGTCTTCTTGCATCTGCTGTTCGAGACTCTTGGCTTGGTCGAGGACGTAAACGACCTGTCCGCCAGTATCCGGACGTCCCAAGACACCTTCTTGCCCAAACCAACCGTGGGGAGACACGAGGACAATCCGGAAGACCATTGGAATCCGGGAGAGAAAAGCTTCTAGAGTCTGATGATCGGGGGAGTCGAGGAGTTCATCAAGAATTTCTAGAGTTTCCCGCACCCGTCCGGCGGTGTTTCCCCACCCAGGCTCAAAGCCCATTGCTTGCAAATCATACCGAAATTCATCGTAGCTTTGCTCAAAAGGGCGATCGCCCAAAAATCCCAAAGCTTGCTTGACACGACTAGAAAGTTGCTGCTGCGATTTAATTCGCCCGTTGATCAGCAGTTGCAGATTGTTATAGGAATGGACGCTTAAAAATTGAAACAAGCTCTCCAGCCATTGTCCGGGGTCTTGAAAGAGTTTGCTCGATAAATAACGGTTGAGATACTGTACCCCCTTACCAATATTTTTAGGGTCGCGAATGGTCGGGGTATAGTCGTAAAACGGCTGAAAATCGAGTTCTAGGATGTCGCCTTCCTGGGGATGGAAGCGATTCACCAGGCGATCGCGTACATCCAGCAGTTCTTGCACCGTCATTGGTTCGACAATTAAATCTTCCGTTAACCGATAGATTTCTTGAGAAGCAATGGTTGGGCGGACGATCAAACAGATGTTTCCATCCTCCCGAATAATTTCTTGAGTGTAGTAAATTAATTTACCTAAATGGGAGGATTGGTCAAAATGTTCAGGCTTTTGGTGATTTGTGCAGTATTCGGAAAAAGCATTGAGAATGTCGTTTCTCAGTAAATACGACTTGTCCTGTTGGCGTAACTCACTCACAAATTGGCGCAGATCGATTTTTTCATCACTCTCTAAAACAGCCTGAATCAAATCGGACATGACAACTCCCTAGATTAGTTCAATAACATTCACAAAGACTAAACTACAAAATGTTTTTCCTGGTGACGCCCTTCCGAAGGTGGAAGGAGTACGTCTCAAACCAAAATTAATTCACCGTTCATCTTTCTTAAGAGTGAATCGGCTAGGCTATGCCTAGCCTAGCTTCTTTTCACGCTGTTGTGTATCACAAAGCGTAAATTTCTCCGTATTTTTGCTGAATATAACGAATCAAGGGATTAATACTCAAACAATTGCCAGTGACGCGCTCGATAATTTCAGCGGCGGTATATTTCTGTCCGTGTTGGTAAATATTCTCTCTCAGCCAATTATGTAGAGTGCTGAACTTCCCTTGCTCGATTTCGGTAGGAATTTGGGGATTTGCCTTGAGTGCAGCTTCAAAAAACTGGGCGCTCATCAGGTTGCCAAGAGTATATCCTTGGAACATTCCGCCGATGCTACCCGTGTACCAATGGACATCCTGCATGACGCCAACACTGTCGTTGGGGGGAACAACACCCAAGTCCGATCTGTAGCGTTCGTTCCAAGCTTCCGGGAGATCGCGCACTGCCAGATTGCCTTCGAGTAGCGCCAATTCCAAGTCAAAGCGGATCATGACGTGCAGGTTGTAGGTGACTTCATCGGCATCGGTACGGATGAGCGATCGCTCGACTTTATTAATCGCTCGGTAGAATGCCTCCAGGGGTACATTACTGAGTTGATTTGGGAAAGCTGCTTGTAGTTGCGGATAGCAGAATTTCCAGAAGTTGCGACTGCGTCCCACCTGATTTTCCCACAGCCGTGATTGGCTTTCATGCACACCCGATGAGGTGCCACTGGCTAAAGGCGTCCCTTCATATTCTGGGTTAATCCCTTGCTCATACAAGGCGTGTCCCATCTCGTGAATGGTGCTAAACAGTGCCTCATTCAGATCGTTCTCTCTGACGCGGGTAGTAATTCGCACATCCCCAATCGAGAAATTGGTCATAAATGGGTGCAGGGTTTTATCTTGCCGTCCCCGTTGGAAGTCATACCCAATCTGTTCGATCACCTTTAAGCTAAACGCTAGCTGTTCGTCTTCTGGAAAAGTTTGGTGCAAGCAACTATCATCGGCAATCGGCTGGGAAGCGATCGCATTTACAATTGGAACCAGTTCTTGACGGAGTTCCGCAAAGAGCGATCGCACGGTTGAAGCCTTCATCCCGTAATCGGCACCATCAATCAGCGGATCTGCAATATGCTCGTAGCCAGAGAAAAAGCTGGCATAGTCGCGGCACAGATCCAGCGTTTTTTCCAGATAAGGCTGCACAGCGGCAAAGTTATTTTCCGGACGTGCTTTTGCCCAAGCACCATAAGACTGAGTTCGGTGGAGAGACATTTTTGCCATAAAATCCGCTGGCACTCGCACCGCGCGCTCGTAGCTGCGTCTGACAACACGAATTAGGCTGGCTTCATCAGAGTCGTAGGGCAAGCTTTCCTCGTAGGGACGCAAATCTTCCAACAGTTGCGCGATCGCTGGATCGCTAAACTTAGTATGGGCAATTTGCCGCAGAGTCGCCATCTGCCGCCCTCTCGCCGCTGCACCCCCAGGCGGCATATAGGTTGCTTGATCCCAGTAAAGTAGGGACGACGCTGAATTAATATCGTCGATTTCGGTGAGGCGGGTTTTGAGTTCTTGAAGTTTGGGGTGAGTCTTGTCCAGAGTCTGCATGATTCGCTGTTGATACTCGTTTCCTATAGTGTGGCGCAGGACGAGCAAATATCAGTCCAACCACCGTTCGCAATATGTCACTTTCCCCAGCTTGCTCAAGCGCAAAAGTGACGACCGTTTCACTCAGTCGGATACTTCTATTTTTCATGCGTTCAATCGGTTGCTACATTGAAACTAGATACCCTTGCCGCTTGGCACGCAGCAAAATGTCTATAGAACCTGTTAGTGAAAGCCGCTTAATCTAGCAATCCGCCTACCAACGGCTGCGTTCATACAGACGGTTTGGATCCCTTCATTTGTTGCCGTTCAGCGACGCAGAGATGTCTGCTACTGTCGTCCCGCTTGGCGCATTCATACATTAGGATGCACCAAAAGGAAGGTTATAACGTGTATTTGAATGACTGTGAGGAAATGGTGAATTAACTACTGGGACGAACAGGTAATCGTAAAAAATCAGCTGTGGCGGTTGGAAAATGTACCTGTAATCAAACCCAAAGTAGACGATTAGGTGACTTAGCGCTGTTCACATGGTTGGAGACAGCGGCAAGACCTTATACAGTGAAAGAACTGGTAGCGATCGCTAAAGAACCGCTTGATCGAACAGATGTCGGTAGGGTGGAGGCGTCTATCTCCAACCCTACATTGAAGGGGAATGAGCAATAAAACTGGATCAAAACCTGGATGCTTCTACCAGCGCCTCAAACAAATCCTGATCGCGAACTGCGTCAAAATCTGGGTCGTATTTCGCCATTTCCCGATATTTTTCCTCACTCAGACGAATCGCTTGTTGCAAGTTGTGGACTGTCTGCTCGACATTGCCCAGCAAAGCATAGTAGCAAGCTTTGTTATACCAAGCGGTGGGGTAGTCAGTCTGAAGTTGTAACGCTTTATCACAAGCAGCGATCGCTTCTTCGTAGCGAGCTAATTTCCCTAGAGCAATGGCTTGGTTGAACCAAGCTTTGTAGTATTCCGAATTAATTTCCAAACTTCTTTGGAAGCTAGAAATTGCCTTTTCATAAAGCCCCCAGTCATTGAGGGTAATGCCTCGGTTGTACCAAGCATTGCAGGAATCTGGTTTAAACTCAATCGCCCGGTCATAGCTATGAATCGCCTGTTCGTAATGATTGAGTTGGGCAAGAGCATTGCCTCGGTTGTACCATGCCCAGTAGGCGTCTGGACGCAGCTTCAGGGTGCGGTCAAAGCTGGCGACCGCTTTTTCATAGAAACCCCAGTCAATTAAGGTAATGCCCCGGTTGTGCCACGCAGCGGAAGCATCCGGGTTAAATTCTATGGCGCGATCAAAGCTATTAAGCGCCTGTTCGTAGCGACATAATTTCCCCAGCGCAATACCCCGGTTGAACCAAACCCAAGAAGCATCCGGTTGAATTGACAAGGCGTTGTCGAAGCTGGCGATCGCTTCTTCGTGGCGACCTAAATTCCCTAGGGCAAAACCCCGCTGCGATAAGGCATCGGGGTAATTGGGTTCGCACTTGAGGGCGTTGTCTAAACAAGCGATCGCCGCTTCATATTTTGCCGACTGAAGCTGGCGTAGTCCTTGCTGGAAGAAGAATTCTGCTTCGAGGCTAATAGTTTGACCCATAGAATTTTGCATCTTACTTTAGGAGGATCTTGTATTTAAGATTCCCAAAACAATAACATAAGTCAACATCAAGACGGTAAATCCCTTTCTAAAATAGATTCAAAGCAAGAACGATAAATTCCAGATGACCGCTGGACAAGGGATTCAGCCACCAGAGGCGATGAAAAATTTCTTTGAGCAGTCGGTACGGTAATCCTTATTTAACCTCTCTCCAACCCACCGGGTGCCACGGGAGGGGTGATAAATATCCTCTTCTACAAGAAATTGACTCTACTTCCCTCTCTCTTAGGGCAGGATTAGGAACTCTGGGCAGGGGTTATCCCGTTTTAGATTTGGGATTATCAGATTTTGGGTGGCACCAGTCTTGTCAGTAGACACTTCTAACAATTTATTTGTGCCGACCTTCAGGTGAAATGGGATTTAGACGGATCTTTTCTCAGAAGGATTGCGCCGGTATTGCGTAATCCTTCTGAGAAAAGAATGCTGCCAAATCTGAAGACTGACTCATCGCATCCCCCAGCTAGACATGGGATGATCTCATCTAAAAGAATCCATAGACGACTAACATGACTGAACAGATAGGTAGAACCTACCGCATCGAACACGATTCAATGGGCGATCGCCAAATCTTGGATAACGTTTACTACGGGATTCAGACGCTACGGGCGATTGAGAATTTCCCGATTAGTGGAATTAAGCCGTTACCCACTTATATTGATGCTTGCGTGCTGATTAAGAAAGCAGCAGCGATCGCAAATGGGGAACTTGGCTGCATTCCCCAAGACATCAGTCAGGTAATTGTCCAGGCGGCGGATGAAGTGCTTTCCGGGAAGTTCCGCGATCAGTTTGTCGTGGATGTCTACCAGGCGGGTGCGGGGACTTCGCACCACATGAATATCAACGAAGTATTGGCGAATCGGGCGCTGGAACTGCTGGGCGATGAAAAAGGCAATTACAAGCGCGTCAGTCCCAACGATCATGTTAATTACGGTCAATCGACGAACGATGTAATTCCCACGGCGATTCGGATTGGGGCGCTGGTGGCGCTGGAGAGGACACTGTACCCAGCTTTAGCCGATGCGATCGCTGCTTTGGATAACAAAGCTGAGGAATTTCAGGATGTCGTCAAATCTGGAAGAACCCATCTGCAAGACGCCGTACCCGTACGACTGGGCGAAAACTTCCGCGCTTGGGGGCAAATTCTCGCAGAACACATGATTCGCATCGAGAGGGCGTCTGAAGATTTAATGGCGCTGGGTTTGGGTGGAAGCGCGGCGGGAACTGGGTTAAATACCCATCCCGAATATTGCGATCGCGTTGCCCAATTGTTATCAGAATTGATCGATCAGCCCTTGCGCCCAGCCCCTCATCTGATGGCGGCAATGCAGAGTATGGCACCTTTTGTCAGCGTTTCCGGTAGTTTGCGGAACTTAGCCCAGGATTGCGTCAAGATATCTCATGACTTACGGCTGATGGATTCCGGGCCAAAAACAGGTTTAAAGGAAATTCAGCTACCGCCAGTACAGCCTGGATCGTCGATTATGCCGGGGAAATATAACCCGGTGATGGCAGAAATGACTTCGATGGTGTGTTTTCAGGTGATGGGGTACGATTCGGCGATCGCTTTAGCCGCCCAAGCAGGACAGTTAGAGTTAAATGTGATGATGCCGCTGATTGCCTATAACTTGATTCACAGTATTGAAATTTTGGGCAATACCTTAAGCGCACTGACGCAGCGTTGTTTGGAGGGAATTACCGCCAATCGCGATCGCTGCCTTGCCTATGCAGAAGGAAGCCTCGCCCTCGTCACTGCCCTCAATCCCCACATCGGCTATCTCAACGCGGCTGCTGTTGCCAAAGAATCTCTCGAAACTGGCAAATCCTTGCGGCAAATTGTCCTAGAACGAGGTTTGATGAGTTCCGAAGAACTAGCCAAGGTCTTAGACTTGGAGGAAATGAGTGCTATGTCAGGAGTGCAGCGTCCAGAGTTGTAGATACACCAAAATTTGCATCTATCCAAAACTCAAAACTTTCTAACCAGGAGTCTCGTTCTATGCATAGTCATGATGGTTTGACCCAGTTAACTTTTCACTATATTGATGGGCACACAGAATCCTTTACTATCTATGAGTCAGTAGAGGAAGGCTTAGAAACAAAGCAGGAAATTCGGCAAGAAGTCCGTCGGCTTTTAGATAAATCCTGGTGGATTCTCCACTTACCTGAAGAAACGGTTTTTATTAACACCGCCAATATTACCAAAGTTGAGGTGAAGCCCCCGATTCCTCACCTCCAGGGAGAAGATGTCTTCTCGAATGCCCAGCGGGTAACTGCCCTGACTCGTGGCAGCAATCGCTGAGAATTTGAGATTTTAGATTAAGAATTGCCAGGTCTTCATGAAGAATTGGAGGCTGGCAATTCTCACTTTAATTGATTCAAAATTCTTGTATTCGCTCAATCCTCAATTACAAACGCAGAATCATGAAACCTTCCGTTAGTTTAATTCGTGCGAATTCCTACGAGCGGCAATTATTGCGAGAATCCGTGGAAAGTTTGCTGGAACCCTTGGGAGGAATCAAAGCTTTTGTCAAAGCAGGCGATCGCGTTCTCCTCAAGCCCAATTTACTCACTGGCGGACATCCGAGTAAAGAATGTGTCACCCGTCCCGAACTGGTTCACTGTGTTGCCAAACTGGTACAGGAAGCGGGTGGCAAGCCTTTCCTGGGAGACAGTCCCGCGTTTGGCAGCGCGATGGGTGTGGCAAAGGCAAATGGTTATCTTCCCCTTATGGAAGAACTCAATTTGCCGCTAGTGGAATTTACAGGGAAGCGTTACGAAACCGTTAGCGAAGGGTTCAACCATCTGTTGTTGTGCAAAGAAGCAATGGATGCAGATGTAGTAATCAACCTGCCTAAACTGAAATCCCACTGTCAGCTAACGATGACAATGGGGGTCAAAAACTTATTCGGTTGCGTACCGGGAAAAATGAAAGCCTGGTGGCACATGGAAGCGGGGAAAGATAGTGCCCGATTTGGGGAAATGTTAGTAGAAACTGCAAGAGCAATTAATCCTACCCTAACGATTTTAGATGCAATTATTGGACATGAAGGGAACGGCCCTAGCGGTGGCGAACCTCGCTTCTTAGGGATTTTAGCGGCATCGTCTGATGTATTTGCCCTGGATCGGGCGATTGTAGAAATTCTCAATGTAGATCCTCTCAACGTCCCTACTATGGCGGCTTCGATAAGGTTAGGGCTATGCACAAACGTGGAGGAAATTGACTTTCCCCAACTGCATCCGGCTGATCTAAAGGTGCTGGATTGGCAACTTCCTACTAACATGATGCCTATCGACTTCGCGATGCCTCGCGTGATTAAGTCCACGTTTAGGCATCTTTACATCCGGTTTATCAAGGAACCGATGAATGCCTACGCAGGACGATAAGAGTTTATCGATAAAAAAACTCGGTTTCTATAGAAATCGGGTTTAGAAAGCCATCAATAAACAATTTTGAGGCAGATTCGGTAAATTCTGTTACAGTAGGATACAAAATCATCAGCGTAATCTATTATCTACCCTCCGATTGCTTAGGAAGACCGCCCTGACTCATGCTAGAGGCGGTTTTTTTCTGCCCGTCAAATGACGGAGTGTTAGCAGCGCTGCGCGGACGGTATATTTTTAAAACCGAGTCTAGTGTGTTTTCCAGATTAAAGATCGAAATAACGCCGGAACCGAGGATCTAAATGGTTGGTTTTGCGCTGGTTACAGGGGAGACAGAGGGTTTGTAGATTGCTAATGTCATTGGAACCGCCACGAGAGAGCGGTATGATGTGGTCAATCGTGAGGTTTGCTTCTAGCGCCGTTTTGCCGCAACTTTGGCACTGACAGCGATCGCGCTGAAACACATACTTCCTGACTTCTGGCGGGATGCGAATTCTGGGTGTTTTAGTCATAAAATGCTCTTGTAAACACGATCCCACGCTGCAATGACTTCAGAGAATCAAACAACTACAGGTGCTGATGCGATTGATGTAGCGATCGCGCAGGGAATTGATTTTGACGGTTCCCCGATTCCAACACCCAAACTAGAATTATACACAAAAGTAATGGGGCTGGAAGCTGGGCGGCAGCGCAGCGGCGTATCAAATACGATGCGTTCGAGGATTGTTCGCATCGGTGCTAAGCACATTCCCCAAGAAGAACTCAACCAGATGCTAATCGACGCCGACTTTGCACCGCTGAAAGAAAAAGAAATCGCTTTTTACTATAGCGGTAAATAGTATTAGTAATAGTAATTACCCCCTAGATGAATAAAAATCTAGGGTTTTTTTTATCAATTTCTCTCCTAATTTTCTTGATTAATCATCTTCCGAAGATCGTCAAGCGGCGATTCCGATTGGCTAATCTCTGGTATTTTTTCAGCATCAGGTTCATCAGGACAAAACTCTACAGCAACTTGGAGTTTGAGTCTAAGTCTTCCTTTTTTCCAGCCCTTAGCACCGATTCTGAGTATTTCACAATCTATACCTTTGTTAAATAATATATTGGGAGGTCGAAGGTTATCAATCTTATTTATTGATACTTCTTTAAATGATAATGAATAAATTAGCGCCTCTACTACTGAGTCGGTATGGGATGCTTCATTCACTGCTTTCTTGACTTTACCGACTTTGAATAGTTCTGGAAATGAAAAAACATCATCTTCGTTGAAATCTATCACGTCTATCCAGTTTTCCATGCTAATCTCCAACTATTTATTTTTACAAGAACCAGCAAATAGAGTTCGCGGCTGTATAAACAAAGTTCACATACGCGGAGTAATAGATTTGAAACCCGCGTAGGCGGGTTTCGTTTGTGTAGCCGCGATTTCCAATCGCCAAGGCTATGATGAACTATGCTTCTGAATGAACAACTCCATTACCCATAGCGCTAACCTTGGCAGCTTCTAAACTAGGCTCAATTGAGCTAACATCAGAATCAGCAATTACAGGCAGTTGACGATCGTACAAGCCTATCGCCTGCAAACAACCATTGATACTGGCAACCGCAGAGTTGTAAGCCGCTATTTTTTGCTCAACTGTACTTTGCAAACGGCGATTGTTAGCAATTTTTTCCTCAGCTTCTTGTTCTAGTGTTTGCTCTAAATAAGCACGAGCTTGAGTGTACTGCTGTAATATTTCATCAGCTTGATGCGCTGCCATTGGCAATAAATTAGTGGTGAGAGTTTGATTAACGGTTGCTGGAAAACCACTACTAATTGTTGCTTTGACTTTTGGCTCAAAATCTAACTTTAACAACTGACGGATTGCCGGTTCTGCTGCTATCATACTTTCACAACCATAGCTTTGGGAAGTTTGCAACAACGTTTGCCGAAATTGATAAATCGAGAAAGTACCTTCATCGTAAAAGCGAGGACTTTCACGGACATAGCGATTGCATTCGTCACTTGCTGCATTGACTAAAGCATGATGAACCTGTTTTTCTATCTCTTTTAACTTTTGCTCAATCCCGCCATCATTGCCTAGCAAACGATAAAGCTGGCGATAGTAATCAGATTTGCGAACTTGTTCAACTAAACGCTGGAATAGGTTAGTAACTACTTCCTGACAAGACTCTTTCAAAATATCCTCTAGTTGATTTGCCAAGTAATAAAGCGCCTCAACTAAAACAGCAATCAACGGTGCTGTAGAATTGCGGGGATGGCTGAGGATAGCGCGGCTATAAGCATCTGCAACCGAGAAAGTATCCAGCAACTCATCCAAACGCCGAACCATCCGAGATTGCAGTTGGCGAAGATCTCCCTCGAAAGCACTGGATTGGCCTGTTACAACCTGGTTTAATTCTTCTGTAATATGCTGGTGAAATTCTTGACCAATTTGCTGTAACTGCTGGTTGAGGCGTTGTAATTCCTGCGTCTTCATTGCCTCAATTTCGCGGGGTTGGCTATCCAAATCGCGCAGTGCAGCTTGGTAGTATTTCTTCAGGCTAATACAAACGTCTTCGAGGTCGTCAGCCAGATTTTTAAACAGTTGAGGACGCTTCTCTTTAGTCAGATAGTCGGTGATAGCCGTGCGAAATTCCTCAATCCCGCTATCTCTAATGAGCTGCTCTATAAGTGGCTTCCCCCAATCGTCGAGAATCCGCACATAGTTTCCATTCGGCGAATCCCAACCCCGAACTTCTGTCCGGAAGGAAGTGGAAGATAGCTTGCCAGAATTGACACAGTAATTGTTAAACTCGCTAACAAAGGGGTGAGGTTCTTCTGCACCTGCTAAGAAGGTATCTAATCCCCAGCGATTACTGGAATTACCTGCAACTTTCAGCAGGCTACCATAAAAACCGAGTAGCCCACTGGTTTTATAAAACCGGGTGGGAGGCTGAAACTGGGAGCTAATCAAACTATCCAACCGTCGCCGCAGTTCCGGCTTGAACCAGGTGATATCAATGTAATTGAAGATATAGAAAACGCGATCGCGTATTCCCGGATTCCCCCGCATCGTTTCTAGGAGTTCCGTTTCTTCCTTCGTCATGTCCCCATCTTTGGCATACTTGAGGATACAAGCCACCGCAGAGGTGTCGGGGTGCTTAATCTTGTCGTATGTCAGCAAAGCATCTCGCTCAACTGGCGCATCAATCCCCGGCGTATCGACAATGACATTGCCATCTTTCAGCAGGGGATGGTTGCAGTGATATTCAATCCGCTTCAAAACTGCACTATTTTTGCCGCGACGAGCGTAATCTGCTGCTTGTTGGAGATTGGAGAAGTTAAACTGCTCCATCGGATAGGTAGCATTACTGACAGTTTGGATGCGATCGCGGTTTGCTACAAATCCCTCTAGCAACAACATCAGCGCATTCGCTTGTTTTGCTCTTTCTGATTTACTTTCTCCACCCTCAATCTCGATAATCGCTTGGCATCCATCGCTTAGCAATTGAATCACTTCAGATTGATTAATATTGCTAGCTGTCCCTAACCCCAGCATCTGAGATACCGCACTTGCCTGTTCCCGAATTTCTACCTCACTCAGAAACGTCAGCACCACTCGTTCTTTATCCGGTTCGGCGTACTCAATTTTACATTCCGTACCTGTAGCGTGTCCCTCTGCACTGTAAAGCAATTCCCGCTCTAACAGAGCGTTAATTAACATCGATTTCCCTGCACTAAAAGCTCCCGCAAATACAATCTCAAACTTAGGGGAAATCGCTTTACCGAGAGATGTCTGTACGGGTGTAACATCTTGCGATCGCAGAGACGGCTCTTGATGCAACAGTTGTAGTATAGTCTCGACCTGTTCTTTCAGATTTTGACACTGAGGCGGCAATTCAGGCACAGTTTGCATCCTATCAATATAAAGTAGAAGCCTTTACGCATATTTTAGGAATGGCAATTCATGATGGGTATGATGAAATTACCGATACAATTAGTAATTATCCGCGTAATCCCAGTAGATTTACCAGTCTTTAATTCATGAAAGTATTTGCTATTCGTCTGAAGCCAGATCAAGATTTAAAAAAAAGCTTGCAAGATTTTGCAATCAAGCAAAATCTTCAATCGGGCTTTATCTTAACCGGAGTTGGCAGCTTGAAAAAAGCGACTCTTCGCTTTGCAAATCACAGGTATAGTACAGCTTTTAACGACAATTTTGAAATTATTTCTCTCAATGGCACTCTGGAAGCGGCTGGCATTCACCTGCATATCGCCATTGCAAATAAAGAAGGAAAAACCATCGGTGGACATCTCATGGAAGGCTGTATTATCTATACAACTGCCGAAATTGTCATCGGAGTTAGCGAAGAATTCACTTTTTTAAGAACAATGGATGAGCAGACAGGCTATAAAGAGTTGGAGATTTTTCCAAACCCTAATTATTAACTAAATGCTATTTAGCCTTAAATTACTTAAAGTAAAAGAGGTCAGCAGTCTACAAAAATGTATTGCCAAGTTGTCGGCCTAAGAACAGCCAAGGACAAATTCCCCGTTTTTTCCTGACATCAAAGAAAGCAAGGAGGAAAAGGTTAAGGATGAATTAAGAGTTCAAGAAACTTTGCTTGTTCGCCTAAGTCATCGAATAGACGCCGACTGAGTTTAAGCAGTAACGTAGAAGGTTTTCCCATCTGTAGATAGTGAATCTAACTGTCACATCCCCTTGAATTGAATCATGGGAGGGCGTTAAAACTAAGTTTATAGTCAAAAAAATTAGACTACAGAGCGGATTGTAATTGAGGGTTATGGTTTCAGATAAATTTCGCCGTCAGTTACGTCAGGAAGCAAATCTTTGGCGAACTGAGGGGCTGATTGATGCTCAACTATACGAACAGTTATCAGAGCGTTATCAATTTAATAGGCTGGAGACTGCTGCCCGCGATCGCTTTGTCATGATCTTGTTAGGGTTGGGGAGTATCCTCATTGGCTTGGGGACGATCAGTTTTGTAGCAGCAAACTGGCAGGAGTTGCCGCGAAATGGCAAAGTAACGCTGCTACTGAGTTTGTTTATTGGAGTGAATATTGCTGGTTTTTACTTGTGGCGGCGTCCGAATGGGGCGCAACAACGCCTCGGTCATGGATTCTTGCTCTTAGGAGCAATCATTTTAGGGGCAAATATGGGGCTGATGGGTCAGATGTTTCACATCAGCGGTCCCTTCTATGAGTTATTGCTAGCGTGGGGAGTCGGTGTACTAGCAATGGCTTACAGCTTGCGTTTGACTTCCTTAAGCGTGCTGGCAATTATCATTATCGGATTGGGTTACTGGAGTTTTTGGTGGAACTGGGAAGGGGCAAGCTGGTCAAATTCCTACTATTATGAAGAGTTTTCCTGGTCATCCCAGATGGGACAACATATGCCGCTGTTGGCAAGCTTGATGTTTGTGCCGCTGGCATACTGGTGTCGTTCTCGCGTGATTTTTGGACTGGCAGCGATCGCAGTTATTTCTTCTTTGGAAGCAAACCTCCGACCGCTCAGCTTAGGACTATTTAATCTATTCTCCCTGAAGTCTACGGGTATCGTATTAGCGATCGCCTTGGCACTGCCCCCCGCACTGTTATGGGGCTATGATGACTCGCTGTGGGTCTACAGTGACTTAAATCGGGTTCCGAAGCCAAACCAAATCTTTCCCGCCTCTTGGCAAGGGGGAAGCTGGGGAGGTTCCTTTCGACCCCTCGCCCGTCGTTTGGCGCTGGTATTTCTAGGCGTTGTACTTTATCTGTCGTCCTCGCTTTGGTTCTGGGGTGTTTTATCCAAAATGTCTTCTGCGGAGCGATCCGCGAGAGTTACTTGGTTTCCCCTGGTAGATGTAGTGATTTTGAGTGGGTTGGCAATCTTTGCGTGGTTGCGTCTGCTGTGGCTTACCAGAAGCCTTCGCACTCGTCGGGAGGAAATTCTGACCACAATTGCCATCGGTATCTTTATCTGCTTCATGGCTGGGATACCCGTTTGGCATCTCACCGTCCAGCCAATTCCCCTGCTTGCCACTTTTATTGGCAATGTGCTGTTGTTCTTGTTAGCCGCGGGATTGATGCGCCAAGGGCTAGCACAAGCAGAACGCAGCGCCTTCTGGGGGGGCATGATGCTATTAATTGTGCGAATTCTGACTTGGTTTGTGTTGTCTGCGACGGGATTAGTCTTCAAATCCTTGCTGTTTATTCTCTGCGGTATCACTGCGATCGCTATCGGGCTTTGGTTCGAGCGCTATGTCCACACGCTGGAAATTAAAAATTGACTCAGAGGATTTTTAATGAGGCACACTTCTCAATCATCTTCAATCGCTCCGACTCTCATAGAGCCACAAAAGCGAATGCCTGCTTGGAGACTCTGGGTGCCTCTCCTGTTGCAAACGGCGATCGTTCTTGCCGCACCTGCCCAGCCACTTTACACTAACCTCACTGGGAAAACGGTCGTTCTCAAGACGGTTCCCGTAGACCCATACGATTTCTTGCGTGGCTATTCGCAGACGCTAAACTATGACATCTCGCGTCAAGAGAATTTGCGATCGCTTCCGGGTTGGAAAGCGTTAGTAAAACAACACCTCGAAGCAAAAGCAACGGATTTGCCACCGTCCGTACCGCCTTTAAATTCTTTACCGACAGGAATTCGCTTCTACGTGATTTTAGAAGCGCCTGCTGCTAAAACAAATTCTCCCCAAGCATGGAAACCCGTGCGGGTGAGTAGCAAGATGCCCAAATCTTTACCAGCAAATCAGATAGCGTTAAAGGGCAAATCTAGCGGTAATTCCATCGACTACGGCTTAGAAAGCTACTATATGCCAGAAGCGCGGCGGGATGAAATTAATCAGGAGATTAATCAAGCCCAATCGAGCAGACAACGACAAGCGATCGTGGTGGAAGCGAAGGTGGATGCCCAAGGTCGTGCAGTCCCGATTAGCTTCTGGGTAAGCGCTCGCCGTTATCGATTTTAATAGGAGAATTTTAATAGGGGAATGAAAGTATGGCTAATTGTTCGAGATATCTTATCAATTAGCGATACTTTCATTACTAAGAACAAACTTTCTAATCTTCTTGCCGCTTTAGCTGCAAAGTAGCACCCAGTGCTGCTCCAGCTCCAGCTATCAAACCCATACACATTCCTTGAATCGTTTGACTCGTGGGGTCTTGCATCAAGCATTCACTGGTAGGCGTTTTGGCTTGCAGACATTGATTACTATCTATCCAGTTGGAGACGCCTCCCACAAGGATACCAGCAGCACTACAAGAAACGATCAGCAGGACAAAGCGGTTAGATTTTCTACCCATAGATAGAGGCTTTTAAGTACTTGGTTAGCTATTCCGTTCAGTCTACTCTACCTATCGGCAGACTGTTACCGTATATTCCACATTTTCAACTGCCTATTCCGGACGTTGCACTAATCAATTCGCAAATTATAGGGCAAACGGGCGTAAATACCTCTAGGATCGTTCATTGTTTTGAGCGCTACTAATTCTTCTTGTAACTTGAGGAGTTCTGCACTCAGCAGATCGGATGGCTGCTTGGTTTGCGCATTGTCCCCACCGGCAAACTGTTTCAAAATGCGTTGTTCTAGACTGCGAACCTTGGGGTACTCTTCCAACTCCCAATTCTCACCCAGTTTAGCCGCAACGGCAGCAGATTTGATCGCATCATCAATACCGCCAATCTCATCAACCAGTCCCAGTTGCTTGGCATCTTGACCCGACCACACTCGTCCTTGGGCAATCTCAGCGACTTTCTGCTTTGAGAGTTTTCGAGAATCCGCCACTTTGTTGAGGAACTGACCGTAAATTTGGTTAACAAATCGTTGATGAATTGCCAATTCTTGAGGCGTTTTTGGACGAGAAACCGTGTTGCTGTCCGCAAATTTGGAAGTTTTGACGACATCCCAGGTAATGCCATTATTATTCGCAAGCTTTTGGAAATTGAGCAACATCCCAAAGACACCGATCGAGCCGGTAATGGTATTTGGTTCGGCGTAAATCTGATTAGCATAGGTGGAAATCCAGTAGCCACCGGATGCTGCCATATCTCCCATAGAAACGATGATTGGCTTCACCTGACGAGTTAGCCGTACCTCTCGCTGAATCACCTCAGACGCCGAGGCGCTACCGCCGGGACTATTTACCCGCAGCACGACAGCCTTCACATCTTTATCAAGTCGCAGCCGTCGCAGCTGTCTGGCAAAGCGATCTCCTCCCACTTGCCGAGAGCCACCTTCGCCGTCTACGATTTCCCCTTCGGCGTAAAGTAGGGCAATTTTGTTGTCAGAAGTGCGATCTTTACCTTCGGTTTGAGTCGCTCTAGCGTAAGTAGCAAGGCTAATTTGACGGAATGTTTTATTCTCTTCGGTTCTGCCAGTTAGCTTTTTCAGGTCTGCCACCACCTGATCTAAATACGCCACCCGATCCACAAAGCCACGCTTTTTCGCATCCGGTGCGGTTAATATTCCTTGAGTGTCTGCGATCGCTTGTAGCTGTTTCGGGTTTAATTTTCGACCCTGGCTCACTGTTGTCAAAAAGTCTCCCCACAAATCGCCCAACAAATTCTGAGTTTGTTGTCGGTTCTCCGGACTCAGTTTCGTGAGTACATAAGGTTCCACCGCTGACTTAAATTTCCCAACCCGGATCACCTGAACCCCAACCCCGTATTTCTGTAAGGCTCCTGTGAGGAACATCGACTCAGAACGCAAACCGTTCATTTCGATTGTTCCCAACGGGTTCATCACAATGGTGTCTGCCACTGAGCTTAAATAATATTCCCGTTTCCCCAAATCCATGTTGTAGGCAATAATCTTTTTGCCAGACTTACGGAATTTTTCCAGCGCCGAACGGACTTCTTTGAGCGTGGCAAACCCGGTGCTAGAACTAGAGGAACCACTGCCGTCTAGATATACGCCTACAATCCGTTTATCTTTAGTTGCCTGCTCAAGGGCATTCAAAACCGTTCGCAGCCGCACGCTATTATTTTCCTCACCAGATAAAGCTTCGCTGATTGCTTCGCTGGTGCTGGATATCGGATCGCTATCCGTAATCGTCAAAGACTGATCGATTACCAGTACCGATTTATCCTCAACTTCCGGCCCTGTATCTTTAGATGCCACCGCAATCAATAACAAGATTAGCCCGCTCGTTCCCAAACCGAAAAATAGGATGAGTCCGAATAGGCTTCCAAGCAAGCTAGCAAAAGTTTGTTTAAGGAAACTACGCATTAGGCTGGGGTTAGGGTAATGGGTAATTGGGAATGGGTAAAAGTTTTAAGCTTTGAATTCACTTATCGCTTTCCCATTTCCAACACAGTTATCGTAATGGTTGCAACGCGCCAGACTGTTTCAGAGCAGACAAAGTGGGATTGCCAGTGCAGAATAATACAGTGGTGATTTCGGCGACTAAGACTTCAACCAAAGCATCAAGGGCGTCTTCCGATTCTACGGCTGCCTGGAGAAAAGGCCACGCCAGACCCGCGAGATCGGCTCCTAGCGCGATCGCTTTTGCCACTTCCAGACCGTTGCGTAATCCCCCAGAGGCAATCAAGGGAATATTTGGGGCAATGGCTCGAATACTGGTAATGCATTCTGCTGTGGGCAAACCCCAATCAGCAAAAGTTAGTCCTAACCGGCGCTGCTGGGCATTTTCAGCCCGTTCACTCTCCACCTTTGCCCATGATGTCCCACCGGCACCGGCAACGTCAATGGCGCTCACACCCGCATCAATCAACTTCTGCGCGATCGCAGCGGAGATGCCATTTCCCACCTCTTTGACAATCACGGGTACTGGTAACTTATGGCACAGATTTTTAATTTTGTCAAGTAAGCCTCGGAAGTTGGTGTCACCTCTGGGTTGAATGCACTCTTGCAAGGCATTGAGATGCAAAATCAAGGCGTCTGCCTCTAACAAGTCAATTGAGCGCAGACATTCATCAACTCCATAGGTATAGTTAAGTTGCACCGCCCCCAAGTTCGCAAATAGGAGAATATCGGGAGCAAGCGATCGCACGGCGAAAGTCGAAGCAACCTGGGGATTCTCCACCGCTACCCGCTGGGAACCCACGCCCATCGCTAGGTTATAGCGTTGCGCCGCAGCAGCTAGACGATAATTAATCATCCTCGCCAGTTCCGTTCCCCCCGTCATCGAAGAAATGAGCAAAGGCGCACCGAGCTGTTTTCCCAAAAAAGTTGTTGAGATATCAACTTCACGTTGATCTAACTCTGGCAAACAACAGTGATTAAAGCGGTAGCCTTCCAATCCATTCGTTGTGGAGTGAAATTGCACATCCTCATCGAGACAAATTTTTAGATGATCTGCCTTTCGGGTCTGGGTTTCTTTGGTAAGAGCCGATTTATTAATCAATCTACTATCTCCAACGTTCTGCATAGACAGCGCCTGACAAATGTGCACAGACTGGTTTATTAACAATCTCGATTTTCCCACCAACACACCAGGGAAACCGAAGACAGACCGCTTAAACCTTTAATAATTCCACAGCATCTCGTCCATCAATCTCTTGTAAGTAAACCTTCACCTGTTCTTCTTTGGACGTTGGTAACTTCTTGCCAGTGAAATCCGGGTGAATGGGTAACTCCCGCTGTCCCCTATCCACCAGAACCGCTAACCAAATTGCCGCCGGTCTACCATAATCATTCACCGCATTCAGGGCAGCACGAGCGGTACGCCCTCGATAAATGACATCATCCACCAGCACTACCGTCTTGCCAGAGAGATCGAAAGGGATGTCAGTTTTGGCGGGTGTGCGAATGCCAATTTGATCCAAATCATCTCGATAGAAGGTAATATCTAGCGCTCCCACGGGCACTTGCACTTGTTCGAGCGCTTCTATCTGACGAGCCAAGAGATTGGCTAATACAGCGCCTCTGGTATAAACACCTACTAGCGCTAACTCAGACAAGTCGCGTGACTTCTCTACCACCTGGGAAGCGATACGATTGAGGGTTCGACGGATTTCGTCTGCGGAAAGAATTTCTACAACTTCGGGAGACATGGTTTAGGAAAATCCGATGATAACTACGGACAAATTACAGCCTCAGTGTACAAGTTCACCTAAACCATCATCGTTATCATTTCAACAAAAATAACTTCCTGTTCCTGGTAGGAACAGGAAGTTATGTCATTGAGTTATAGATAGCTCAATCTCATCAAGCTATATAAGATTAGTCCGCGGCAAGTGCTGCTTTCGTTCTTTGCCCAACGATTCCGTCAGCGAATAGCCCTCTGCTTTGCTGAAATCTTGTAACGGAGGTCTCAGTCAACCGACCATAGTATCCAGTAATTGGCCCGTTGTAATAGCCTAAGGCTTTCAAAGTATTTTGAAGCCTCGTTACGGAGGAACCGCTGCTGCCGCGTTTCAGGGGGCTGCTGCCAAAACCACCCCCCGTAATCGGTTCATCATAATTACCACCCCGATTTTCTAGAGCTGCTAGAGTTCGAGAGCCTGCAACGCCATCGGCTCTCAGTCCAACCGCTCGCTGAAAACTGCTGACGGATGCCTGCGTCAATTGACCGTAGTATCCAGTAACCGGGCCGTTATAGAAGCCTGCGATTTTCAGATTTCTCTGAAGTGTGGCGACTTGAGAACCGCTATTCCCTCTCTGGAGTGCTAATGCATGACCGGCTGTACCGATGACGGATAAGGCAAGGGCAACTGATAATAACCGAATCCAGGCTGAACTTGGAAGCGGGTTCCGATTTTGGAACAATTTAAATTGGTGAGGCTCCGAGTTAGGGTCTTCGTAATTGGCAGATAAATGAAGATATGCAAGAGTTTCCATCGTTTTAGTCGCAGATGATAACTTCGTAGCTCAGACTTAGGCGATCGCTTCCGTGGTTTAGCGGGGGTTAAGTTTTTGGGTCGCATCTCCTCCTTGGCATTTCACTTGACCAATCACTAAAAAGTGCGATCGCTTTCCCAGATGAATCAGTGATTGATTACCCTTCAACTGGTTGCTCTATATTCAAAGATATGCTTACACCTATTCAGTAGCCATCGCCCGTTGAGTTCACCTGATAGGGCGATTAAAAAGTCATCAAGTTGATTCCAAGCGATCGCCCATTTCTAAACCCCAACAGCAGCAAGATAGCGATCGCTATCCCCAACCAAATCAAAAAGTTATATCGTGTTAACTGCAAGGCTTGTTGAATGCATTCTGCATTGATAGGCTGGAGGTCATCTCCCAGTAAGGCTTTGTGTTTAGCAACGCCACGATACCAATTTGTGCCCCCCACCTGAACGCCCAAAATTGCCGCATAGGCGCACTCACTCCAGCCAGAGTTAGGACTAGGATCTTTCGTCGCATCGCGTTGACAAATACTCCAAACATACCCAGGTTTTCTAGATAGTAAAGCCAAGGTAATCACCGTGAAGCGGCAGGGCAACCAAGTCAGGATATCTTCTAATTTGGCACTAAACCAACCCAAATCGGTGTAGGGTGCTTCTCGATAGCCGACCATTGAATCTAGGGTACTGGCGGCTTTATAGGCAAGGGCGAGAGGAACCGTTCCTAGTAAAGGTAAAAATGCCCCGATAATCGCATAAAAAAGGGGTGCCATTACTCCATCGGTAGCATTTTCTGTGACGGTTTCCAAAACAGCCCGAAGAATTTCTGTTTTATGAAGATTTTCGGTATCACGCCCTACATATTGGCTTAACTTAGAACGCGCCGCGACAAGATCGTTCTCATTTAGAGGTTGCAAGACATCTTCAGCAGCAGCTCTCAAACTTCGACCGGCGAAACAACTGGCGAGTAAAATACTTTCTATCGCAATTCCTAAAAAAGGATGCACCCAGTTCGCTGCGTGAACGATTAACCACCCCATCCCGTAGCTGCCAGTTATCAGCCCAATTCCTAAAATTACTCCAGCCCATCGGAGCGTGAGAGGATGACTAAATAATTGGAAAGCCATCTGGCTGTAGCGAGAAATTAGCCAGCCCATGACTCGGACTGGGTGAGGCCAACCCCACGGATCGCCGATGATGTAATCAAAAAGGGAAGCGATCGCTAATGATAGGACTGAGGAATGAGAAAGCAGGACTGCGGCAAATAAATCTTGGAAATTCACAACACCAAAGCTGCTAGAGATCCGCTGACAGTTTCTATACAACAAAACTGGTTTCTTCGCCTTGGGCTGCTTGCCAACTGCGAGCGTCATAGTAAAGGTCTGCCAGTGTAATACTGTACAACGCTTCTTTAAGTTTTTGATGCAATCGGTGCCAAAGTGTAAACGTTACCCAATCCTCAGCAAGCTCTGCATCTGGGGTATGGCGAGGCAGCGGTTCAATTGTTTCACCGACTGCTTCTAATATTTGTCCTAGAGAAATTTGTGCGGGGATGCGGGATAGTTGATACCCCCCCTGGGCACCTCGAACTGATTCGACTAACCCAGATCGACGTAACTCTATCAACAATTTTTCCAGATAGGGTGCGGGTAAGTCTTGCCGAGTTGCGATCGCTTTTACAGAAGTTGGTCCATACCCAGGTTGTAGACTCAAATCCAGCAGTGCTTTAACACTGTAGTGTCCGCGGGTTGTCAGCTTCATACTGGAAAATATTCCTTAGGGTAATGGATAATTAGTCAGTGGTCATGAGGCGGTAGTCAATGGAAAAAAACAGCTCAGAAGCGATCGCTAATGATAGACTAACGACTACCCTACAGCGTACCCCCTTCATTTTTTCTCAGGTTGATGCTGTGAGGAACTCCGATCATCGAGATGCATCGGTTGTTCGCAAGGCACAGATATTTATGCTTAAGCAAGAACTTGGATTAAAAAGGTTAGTAGTGAATAAATTATCGATCTTATTGAACTATCTTTCCCCAATCCGTATGATATAGTTTTATGAGCTGATATAAAGCTAAGCTAAAATTAGCTTAGAAACAGTCAGTCGAAAACACTGTACACACTCGCTATTCCTTACTTTTCGCTCCAAGTTGATGAATAAAAAGAAAAAGATCGATCCCTTAACGGGGGAAGCGCTAGTCAAGAAAGTTAAAGAGCTAGAAAACCTCAGCAAAGAAGAAAAGGCTAGAGCCTGCGGTTACTACACTGTTACCAAAAGCGGTGTAGAGCGGGTGAATATGATGAAGTTCCTGAATGCTCTCATTGATGCTGAAGGAATTGAGTTAGACGGCAAACAAAATGGTAACGGACGTGGCGGTCGAAGTGCCAGCTACAAAATTAGCGTGCAATCGAACGGCAACTTACTGATTGGTTCTGCCTACACCAAACAAATGGGTCTAAGGGCAGGGGATGAGTTTGAAATCTCTCTGGGACGGAAGCACATTCATCTGCGGCAACTGGATAGAGAAGAAGGCGCTGAAGACGAAGAACTGGAAGAGGCATCCTAAAACTTTAGTTTTAGTTAGCAGTTATTAGTTATTCGTAATGAGTCATTGATTTGTAACCAATGACTCATTAACGATTCTCTAAATTTTCAAACTGTTTGCTTGAGGGGCGGTAAATTTAACTCTTTCGACACTGGATTGAGGGGAAGATAGCGGCGCAGTGTCTTGCGAGTGGCAGCGACACTATAAGCTAAAGCGATTCCCTCTTGTTCCAGCACACCTAACACTTGTTGGGGGCGATCGCGGTCAACGACGGGTAACTGGTGGAGACCGCGTGCTGCCATCCGGTCTATCGCTTCTGCTACCGATTCATCAGGGTTTGCATACAGAATTTCAGTGGTACAGATGTCAGCAACTGGCTGATAAGCCAGATGACTGGTTAAATTGTTCGAGACATTGCAAAGAACGTTGTTTGTTTCTACTGTTTCAGTAGGAGCGGTAACTGGCGTTCGAGCTGTAGACATTGCTCGATTAATATCCTGCAAAGTGACGATGCCAATTAACTGCTCGGCATCATCAATGACTAAAGCGCTGCGGCAGCGACCATTGGTTAAAGCTAAACCTGCCTCTAATACTGATAAAGAACCACTCAGCATCAAACCTGGTACTTGCATTGCTTCTGCAACTAACATTTGTTGCAAAATTTCTAACTGCTGGTCTTTCTCCACATTGAGTTCCAGCTGTTGGAAATTTTGACCTTTCGTTGGCGCTGACTTAAAGCGCTCCACCAGCCAAATGCTCAAACCGACTGCTGCCATCAGCGGCAAAACAATCCGGTAGTCGCGCGTTAGCTCAAACATTAACAGTATCGCTGTCAGGGGTGCCCTAGCGCTGCCAGCAAGAACGGCTGCCATTCCCACCATTGCGTAAGCCGGAGGTGCGGCAATCTGAATCGGTGCGCCTGGAAGCATCGCTGCCAGAATTTTTCCATACGCTGCCCCTAAAGAAGCACCGAGGAACATGGCAGGGGCAAAGATACCCCCCACCAAACCGCTACCCAGACTAATCGCCGTCACGATCAGCTTGACCACTAGTAGGACGAGGAGTAACCCTAACGGAAAATCCACATCCTGAAGCATGGCGGCAATTGTTTCGTAACCGATTCCCAGAATTTGGGGCCACTGCAAAGCAACCAAGCCCAAACAGGCACCACCAATTACCGGACAAAGCGATCGCGGTATCTTTCCCAGCCACTCAAAACCGGCAATCTGTCCCCGAAAGAAACTTCGAGCCAGTTGAATTGACTGGGTATAGGTCAGCGACACCAAACTTGCTAATACCCCCAATCCCAGATAAAGCGGTAATTCTAGAGGACTACGGACTTCATAGACGGGCAGCGTAAAAGCTGGTTGGGCACCCAAACCAATCTGAGCAATTAAAGACGCCACAACTGCTGCCAGCAATACGACGCTAACCGCTGAAGTTGCAAAGGTGGTTCCCAAGACCACCTCTAAGGCAAAGAAAACCCCGGCAATCGGGGCATTAAAACCAGCCGCCAGACCCGCCGCTGCTCCAGCTCCCAGGAGTAACTGCTGCCTTTCTCTGGAGACTTGCAGCACTTGACCGAGCAGCATTCCAAAATTGCCGCCAATTTCCACGCTCGGCCCTTCTGGGC